>NZ_JALY01000177.1:0-55918 GCF_002924615.1 Petrotoga halophila DSM 16923
TGCGGGGCGAAGGGGCGCAAAAGCAAGTTTTATATTTTCGAAAGTGTTATAAATAGTTGTAAAAGAGGGGGAAATATATGATGGAAGACGTTCTTTCTTTCAAAATTGTGGATCAAGAATATGCTTTGCCAGTAGAGAATATAGAAAGTGTTGTAGATAAGACTGACGTAACACCCGTTCCGAATTCAAAATACTTTGTAGTTGGTTTAATTAATTTAAGAGGAAGAATAGTTCCCGTTATCGAATTAACCAAAATTTTAGGGATTGAAGTTCCTGATGACCACATTTATGAAAATATCCTTGTGTTAAAAATAAACGAAGAGGAAATAGGAATGTATGTGGATGAGGTTGAAAATGTTCTTTCCATCGATCCCAACAAATTGGAAAAATTTCAATCAAAAGAGTCTGTTTACTCAGATAAAGTTAAAGGGGTTATAAAGATAGAAAACAGACTGATAGTATATCTTGATTTAGAAAGTATCTTAGAAGCCGAATTTAAAAAATAAAAATTTTAAAGTCTTCGGAGGTGTTTTAATGGCTAAAACTGTCTTAATAGTGGATGATGCTGCTTTTATGAGAATGATGTTAAAAGACATATTAACTAAAGCAAATTATGAAGTAGTAGGGGAAGCTAGCAACGGTCAAGAAGCGGTTGAAAAGTATCAAGAGCTTAATCCAAATTTTGTGACAATGGATATAACTATGCCTGTTAAAGATGGTATTCAAGCTACAAAAGAAATCATGAAAATAGACCCTAATGCCAAGATTATAGTTTGTAGCGCCATGGGGCAACAAGCTATGGTTATAGAGTCCATTCAGGCTGGTGCAAAAGATTTTATTGTGAAACCATTTCAAGCTAATAGGGTTATAGAAGCTTTACAAAAGTTGGAGTAGTTTAAATGCCCACTGACTATGCAACTCCTAGTAGTAATTTGGTTAATGTGTCATTTTGGTTCGTAGCCATAATTTTACTCATCATACTTCTTGTGGTATTTTATTATATACTGGCTAAAACATTAAAAAAGGGTCCTAAAAGCAAAGAAGTTAAGATGGTAAAAAAATATTATCTAGATAGGAATTTATATGTTGGAGTATTGAAAGTTTTTAAAGAATATTACATTATATTGGCTACTTCCAATTCCAGTGAAATAATAAGAAAGTTAGAAGAAGATGAGGTTCAGGAAATTATGAATGAACACCCGAAATTTCTTGAAACCTTTTCTAATATACTGAAAAAAGATAAAATTTCAAGGGGAAGGGAAGAAGAAAAATTAAAAAAGTAAAGGCAATAATAACTCTTATTCTTTTTATCATATCTTTTAGTTTAGTTTATTCTCAAAATACTGTTCAACTCCCAGGGGTAGATATACAGATAAACCCGAATGAAGAAGTTAACACTTTAACGCCGACGTTGACAATACTTTTAATCGTAACCGTTTTGTCCTTAGCCCCAGGGTTTTTAATGTTATTTACTTCATTTACAAGAATAGTTGTTGTGTTAAGCTTTTTGAGACAAGCTATGGGCACCAGGCAAGCTCCTCCAAATCAAGTAATGTTGGCTTTGGCCCTTTTTTTAACCATAATGATAATGTTTCCTGTTTTTAATGGGGTGTATCAAGAGGCAATTATCCCTTACAACCAAAATGAGATTGACTATCAAGAAGCAATACAAATTAGTTGGCAACAATTCAAAGATTTCATGATTTCAGAGATTGTGGCCCATAAAAATGAAGACGATATCTATATGCTTTCATCTTCAATGAATATAGAGATAGATAATATCGAAGAAACTCCTTTTCAAATTCTTGTACCCGCATTTGCAATAAGCGAATTAGAAATCGCATTTAAAATGAGTATATTACTATATTTGCCTTTTATAATAGTAGATATGGTGGTAGCAAGTATTCTGTTATCTATGGGGATGATCATGATACCTCCGATTCTGATTTCTTTACCTTTTAAAATAATGATTTTCGTGATGGTAAACGGATGGGATCTCTTAATTGGAGGATTAGTAAGGAGTTTTGTGGGAGGATGATCTCATGAGTGAAGAGGTACTAATAGAGATTTTTGAAAACGGTATACTTCTCTTTCTAAAAGTAGTCTCTCCAATTTTAATAATAAGTGTAGCGGTGGGGTTGATTATTAGTATCTTCCAAGCCGTTACACAGCTTCACGAACAGACGTTGACATTTGCACCTAAAATTATAATAACTTTTCTTTCGTTGGTTTTAATGTTCTCGTGGATAATGCAAAACATATCAGATTTTTCATTCGAATTATTCACTTATTATTTGGGAATGATTTAGGTGGTGCTGGAAAATCTGACATACCATCTATGGGTTTATTTTTTCATCTTTGCTAGGTTGGCTGGAATTACTTTTTTTATTCCTTTTTTTAGTACTCGTTTTGTTCCAGTTCATGTGAAAGTTTTTATAACGCTTTTTATTTCTTATTTGGTGCTATTTGAGGTTAACGGAACTTTTCCTATAAATTCACCTCCTTTGTTGATAATTTTTTATTTGTTGATGAATTTTGTTTTTGGGAGTAGTGTAGGGTTAATAGCCAATATTTTGTTCTATGCCTTTCAATTTGCCGGGGAAACGATAGGTATACAAATGGGATTTGCAATGGCGAATGTTTTCGATCCTGTAACTAGCGATGAGATCTCTTTAATTTCGGAATTTTCATTTTTGTTCAGTATGTTGCTTTTTTTTATACTTAAAGGACCGTTAATTTTATACTCAATAATTATTGATTCCTTCAACAAGGTTCCTGTGGTTTTTAGTCTGGCGCCTGATGGATTTATGGTTTTTTCTCAAAAATTATTCGATGTATTCACTATAGGCCTTCAACTTTCGATGCCATTTATCGCATTTATGATCCTTTTGAAAGTTGCTTTGGGAATAGTCTCTAGATTGATACCTCAGGTAAATGTTTTTATGGTGGGTATTCCACTAGAAATACTGGTAGGATTTTTACTTTTTTTAGGAGTGATATTGATTTGGGAAGATCAGTTTACTACTCTATTCTTTCAACTAATAGAATGGATGAAAAATTCAATGATCCTTCTATTTCAATAAACCTTCAACTTTTTGCAGATCCAGATAAAACTGAAGATCCCACACCTAGGCGCTTAGAAAAAGCTCGAGAAGAGGGGAACATCCCTCAATCGAATGAATTTAATATGGCGGTAAGTTTTTTGTCAATTTCGCTTTTTTTGTGGATAATATTTGAACCATTACTTAATGATATTTTTAAGATGTTTTACGATTATTTATCTTTAGATTTAGATTTTTCACCAACAGATTTGCTTGGATATGAGATTAGCGCACATATGAACTTATACATAAAATTGATTCTGTTTTTTGTTGTTGCTGTTGTAGTTTCTACCCTTTTGGGAATGATCCAAACCAAATTTTTGTTTACTTTTAAATCTTTAAAATTGGATCTAAGCAAGATAAACCCTATTAAAGGATTCAAAAGGTTATTTTCTTTAAGATCTGTAATGGAACTTGTAAAAGCTCTTTTAAAATTAACCATACTAGGATTGTTAACCTATAATATAATAAGAGCCAATTGGTATAAAATACTCTCTTTGGCAGGGGAAGAAACTGCTTTTTCATTTAATGTGATTTTTGATTTAGTTATTAATATACTGTTTCAATTAGGAATAGCCTTACTTCTTCTCAGTTTGTTTGATTTTTGGTACCAGAGGTATGAATATAAAAAAGAGCTAAAAATGAGCAAGTATGAGGTCAAACAAGAACGAAAAGAAATAGAAGGAAACCCTGAAATTAAACAAAGACAAAGAGAATTGATGAGAAATTTAGCAAGAAGTAGGATGATGCAAAAAGTTCCCGAAGCGGACGTTGTCGTTACCAATCCTACTCACTATGCAGTTGCTATAAAGTACAAACCAGAAGAAATGAATGCTCCGATAGTTGTAGCAAAAGGAAAAGACGAAGTCGCTTTTAAGATAAGAGATATTGCTTTTAAACATGGAATCCCAATCTTAGAAAGACCTGCTTTAGCAAGAGAAATTTATGAGAAAGTTGACTTAAACGAAGAAATACCAGAAGATCTCTACACCGTAGTTGCAGAGGTACTAGCTTACGTCTACAAGCTCAGTTATTAATTCATGGGGGGTTTAAAGCGATGAATTTCAAAATAAAGGGGTTAGATGTAGGAATTTCCATACTTATCGTGGGAATAGTTGTGTTAATGGTTATACCTATTCCTACCTTTTTGCTAGACTTTTTGCAACTATTGAACATAATCGTTTCGATAATAATCTTATTGGCTACCTTATATTTGCAAAGGGCCTTGGATATATCTATTTTTCCATCTTTGTTATTGGTTATGACCATCTTTAGATTGGCCTTAAACGTTTCGTCTACTCGTTTGATACTATTAAACGGTAAGAATTTTGAAGGAAAAGTAATAAGAGCCTTCGGTGACTTTGTTGTCGGTGGAAATTATATTGTGGGAATAATTATCTTTTTGATCCTTGTTATAATACAATTTCTTGTAATAACTAAAGGAACAGAAAGAATATCGGAAGTAGCAGCAAGGTTCACTTTGGATGCCATGCCTGGCAAACAAATGAGTATAGATGCTGACATGTCTTCAGGACTGATTAACGAAGAAGAAGCTAGGCAAAGGAGAGAAGACATACGAAGAGAAGCCGACTTTTATGGAGCGATGGATGGAGCTAGTAAATTTGTGAGAGGGGATGCGATCGCCGGTTTAATAATAACTCTGATAAATTTAGTTGGAGGTTTAATAATTGGTATGTTACAGCAGGGACTGACGATCGCAGAGGCAGCGGAAGTATTTGCTTTACTTACTGTTGGTGATGGACTCGTTGCTCAAATTCCTGCGTTGTTAATTTCAACCTCAGCTGGTATGATAGTATCAAGAGCTGCTTCAAAAGATAATTTTGGGGTAGATTTAATAAAACAACTTACTTCTGACACAAGGGTTTTGAATATAGCCGGTGGAATAATAATATTTTTAGGTATGTTAACACCAATTCCAGTTTTTCCATCGTTGATTTTAGGAGGAGGTTTGCTTTTCATAGCTTACGTTAATAGAGTGAGTGAAGGCCAGTTAGCATATGAAACAACGGGTTCGAGCGGGGGAGGAATGGGAGCTTCAACCGCACCAAAAGGTGAAAAAAGGGGTGTTCCTGGCGGTTTTGCCCCACCCCTAACAACTCCAGAAGAAGTTTCAGAAGTCTTACAAGGAGATACAATTGAGGTAGATATTGGTTATGGATTGATTCCTTTAGCTGATCCAGATCAAGGCGGAGACCTATTAGATAGGATAACCGTTGTTCGAAAACAATTAGCGTATGAATTGGGTATAGTTATCTCTCCCATTCGAATAAGGGACAGCGTTCTTTTAAGTTCAAACGAATACGTTATTAAATTGAGAGGTGTTGAAGTTGGTAGATTCGAATTGATCCCCGATAGGCTTCTTGCTATAAACTCAGGCATGGCTTCTGAAGAATTACCTGGAATAAAAACAAAAGAACCTGCTTTCGGTTTGCAAGCCTTCTGGATAGATGAAAGTTTAAAAGAGGAGGCTATAGAAAAAGGTTATACAACAGTTGATGCCCCCAGCGTTTTCGCCACGCACCTTTCTGAAACCATCAAAAAATATGCTCACGAAATTATTGGAACAAAAGAATTAGAAATATTAATCGATGGATTGAGAGTTAATTATGCCAATCTTGTAGATACCCTTATTCCAACAATGCTCAAAATGCATGAACTAAAAAAAGTTTTAAGTGAACTATTATATGAAAGGATTTCAATAAGAAATCTACCCTTAATTTTTGAAAGTCTGATAGAGGCAGTCGATAAATATGGAAACAATATTGAGAACTTAGTAGAGTATGTTAGAAGGTCTTTAGGTAGGCAAATAGCGGAAAATTTAAGGTCTGACGACGGAGAACTACACGTTACCGCCTTGGATCCATCTATAGAGAAAAAGTTATCCGAATCGATAAAAGAAGCTGATTCGGGGAGAATTATAATACTCGAACCAGAATATTCAAATATTTTGGTACAAAGAATATCTAAATCTCTGGAAAATATGATGATGAAAGGGTTTAATCCTATATTAATTTGTTCAAAAAACATAAGATATCCCTTTGCCAGATTTATATTGAAATTTATTCAAAACATCAATATTATAGCCTACGAAGAAATACCTTCGGATACTTCTCTCAACGTAAACGAAATAGTGAAAATAGAAGGTGAGAGTTCCGATGCAAATTAAAAAACTTACCGTAAAAACAATTTCTGAAGCGATGGAAAAGATAAGAAGAGAATTTGGAGAAGATGCTTATATTTTAGACACAAAAAAAGTGAAAAAAGGGGGTTTTTTTGGAATCGGTGGAGAAAAATATATTGAAGTAACTGTTTTGAGTGAAGAAAGCAAAAATTCTCTAAACAATCCTCAAAAATCAAAAAAATACCCACAAGAATCTGATAATACCTATACATTAAATGACCTAATAAAAAGGAATACACCCGAATTTTATAGAAAAAAAGAAAAAGAACAAAAGACATCTAAACCATCGAATTTAAACATTGAAAAAGACTCCAGTGACAAACATTCGAAAGATGGTTTAACAGAGTTTATAAAAACAAGTAGAGAAATATCTTCTAAGATAGACAAAAGTGCAGAAGCATTTTACCATCAATACTATGAAAAGGAACCTTCTGAAAGTAATATCAAAGATAGTTTGAAATTAGAAGAGTTGATGAAAATGGTTGAAAAGTTGAATAAAAAAATGGAAGCAAACAATCTCTATCTTCAAGATATAAAGGATAAGCTATACGAAAAATCGTATTCAAGAACTTTCATTGAAGCCTTTTTAAACCAATTGAACGACTTAAAAATTGAAGAAAATTGGAAAAATCAAGAGATTATAAGAACCAGATTTGAAAAAAAGCTTTATCAAAGCTTAGAAATTTTAAATTTCGGGGATATAAAGAATAAAGTTATGTTTATAGGTCCCACAGGCGTAGGAAAAACGACCACGTTAGCCAAAATAGCCGCTAACTTAAAAAAAATGAATAAAAAAATTGCAATAATTACAATCGACACGTACAGAATAGCTGCAACAGATCAGCTAAAAACTTATGCAGATATACTAGATATTTCGCTTCATATTTGTTATACCCCCTCTGACCTCAAAATTGCTTTGGAATCACTTCTGGACTTTGATGTAATTCTAATAGATACAGCCGGAAGAAGCCATAAGAACAATTTACAGATGGGTGAACTCAAAGTGTTCAAAGATGTAGTAGACCCCGATTACAATATAATGTTGGTATCTTCCAACACCAATTGTGAAGATATGATACATATTTACGATAACTTTTCTTATCTTGAACCCAACGCATTAATTTTTACAAAGATGGATGAAACCTCATCTTTTGGACAAATATTTTCTTTTCTTGAATATTCTAAATTACCTTTGTTGGGGATAACAGATGGTCAAAGAGTTCCTGAAGATTTGAAGTTTCCTTCTAAAGAATGGCTGACCCGTTCAGCAGTGGAGGAGGTATTTAAATGAACCGTATATATCGAGATCAGGCAGCTAGTTTAAGAGAAGAATTTTCTAACACACAAACGAAAATTATAACAGTTGTGAGTGGAAAGGGTGGAGTTGGTAAGTCGGTATTATCAGTGAATATCGCTACTGAGTTGGCTACACATGGGAAAAGAATACTTTTATTTGATTCAGATGCAGGTTTCGCAAATGCTTCTATTCTGATGGGAAACACTGTGAAAATCACGTTGAGCGAATATATGAAGGGCAATGTCACCTTCAATGAGTGTGTTCAAGACACCGATTATGGTGTTAAGATAATAAGCAGTGGTTTTGATTTTACAGATTGGAAGATCTTTCAAAATAATTTTAATGATTCGATAATGGACGAATTTTTAAATTTGTTAAAAGAAGTAGATTTTTTTATAATAGATGTAGGTGCAGGTTATTCTGAAAAGCTCAATAATTTTTATCTAAATTCGGATACGATATTTCTAATAACGATCCCAGAACCCACAGCGGTGGTTAACGCCTACACCTTGTTAAAAGCCTTATCGGTTTTGAATGTAAATGGAGAAATAGAGATAATACTTAACATGATCAAAAATAAAAACGAAGTAGAGATGGTTAAATCTGTCTTAAATAGAACCACAAAGAGGTTTTTAAACAGAGAAATTAATAATTTTCATGAAATTTCTTACGATGAAAACGTTCATTTGAGCGTGAAGAGACAGATACCTTTAATTTCATTGAAAGAAAACAGTAAATTTTCAAAAGATATAAAAAAGATAACTTCCAATATATTGAATATCAAAACCTCTTCTCATAACAATTTTGCACGGAGATTGAAAGAGATGTTTGGGAAAGGACATTGATGCTCGGGGCGAAGGGGGCCACAGCTTCCTTCCTTAGAAGGGCGGGCAGCGGGGCGAAGGGGCACTATACAATAGATAGAAAAGGGGTTTAAGATGTCTGATTTTGTAGAAAAAGTAAGCTCAAAGAATGTTTTATACACTAATATGCCCTTGGATTTAGAGATTCAAGAAAAAGGAATTCAAGGAATTTATAAAAGTATCCTTTATGAATATGACTTCAACAGTAATCTAGCTAAAATTGGAATGCCTATTTTTAAAGGGGCTTATCTGAAAATTTTTCGAGGTACAGATCTAAAAGTAAGAGCATATTCTTCAAGGGCTGTTTATTTATTTAGAAGCAAAATTTACAGCAATGGAAAAGAAGGAAATATAAGATACCTTATTATAAATATTCCTGAAACAATTGTTAGAGTACAAAGAAGGCAACATGCAAGAATCCTCGTTTCTGAAGAGGGTACCTTTTATCTCAAAGAGGGACAAGAAAATAGTAAAAACCAGGAGAACGTTCAACCCACCCAATACCGGTTTATAACTAAAGATTTTAGTGCAGGAGGATTGGCTATCGTTACCTCTAAAGAGTTGAAAGTCGGGCAAAAGATAGTAATAAATTTAGCTTTAAAAAAACAGGTAAGACTTGAAGACACTGAATCAGAGGTTGTTAGATTTATTGAGAAAACTACAAGTGGAGAATACATTTATGGAATTAAGTTTTTAAACTTAACAAGAGAAAAAGAAGAAGAGCTGGTGAGGTTCGTTTTCAAATTAGAGCGTGAGTCATATAAAAAGATCTAATGTAATCTTTGACGGTTTTTGTTTAAAAAGGGGGAAGTTTAATGTCAATCTATGATGAAATCAGCGAACAAAAATTGGATGCATTGAAAGAATTAGGAAACATAGGTGCGGGGAATGCAGCGACGGCTATTTCAACGATGTTGAACAAGAAAATTGATATCACGGTTCCCTCCACTGAAATCATACCTATTTCAGAATTATGGAAAGAGTTTAGTGATCCTGAAGACGTAACAACGGGGTCTATGGTAGAAATTGGTGGAGAACTCCATGGAGCTATTTTATTTCTACTTGGAACCCAAGAAACAAAAAAAATCTTAGAGCTGCTAATGCTACCCAGACCTGAAGATTTAACCCAAATTGATGAAATGACATCTTCGGCCATTGGTGAAGTTGGCAATATTATGTGTAGCTCTTATATATCTGCCATTTCTAATTTCACAGGTTTGAACATACATTCTTTGCCCCCAAAAATTACCGTGGATATGTTAACGGCGATAGTTTCTGAATCTTCTCTTATGGTTACTGAAGGTAGCGATTTTGTAATCCTAATTCGAACAGATATAAGTATTGAAGAGTATGAAGGAAACGTAAAGGGCTTCTTGATATATTTATCAGACGAAAAAAATATTATAAAATTATTAAAAACCTTAGGAATGGGGACGAATAATGACTGAGAGCAAGAAGAAAATAATAGGCATTGGTGAATACATAGTAGATAAAAATCCGGCTATTTTGGTCACATTAGGTTTAGGTTCCTGTGTGGCTGTATGTTTACGAGATAAAAAAAACCTAATCGGGGGGTTAGTCCACATCATGCTTCCTGAAAGCAGAAGCAGCAAAAAGGATGAAAAGATCGGTAAATATGCAGACACAGGCATAAAAGCGATAATAGATGGAATTGTAGATTTAGGTGGGAACCTTAAATACGTTGAAGCCAAGATAGCGGGAGGAGCGGCGATGTTCAAAAACTCAAATAATTCTTTAAATGTAGGAAGTAAGAATGTTGATGCGGTTAGAAAGATTTTAAAAGAAAACAACATAAAAATAATTGCTGAGGACAGTGGGGGGAACAGAGCCCGAAGTGTTGAATTTAACATTGCTAATGGGGAACTAAAGGTTAAGAAGGTTGGCGGAGGAGAAAAGGTAGAAATCACAGTAATTTAAGGTGGCAAATGAATGAAATACAAGATTAATGAAGAACAGTTGGTAATGGAATTTTTGCCTAAAATAAAGATTATAGCTTTGAATTTAAAAACCACTTTACCTAAAAATATAGACGTAGAGGATTTGATTCAGGAGGGGATTATAGGATTACTTCAATCATATAAGAGATACAATCCGGAGAAAGGTACTTCTTTTTACACCTATGCACTAAAAAGGATAAAGGGTTCTATGTATGATTATCTAAGGAGGATAGATTGGCTTCCAAAAGAGATAAGGAGTTTAGTAAAAAAGTATGAAGATTTAATTTATGAATGTAAAGATAATGAGTACATAGACGATAATTCAGTGGCAGAAAAACTTCGTATTGAGAAACACGATGTTGACAAGATAAAGTTCTCCTTGAGTAAAAGGCAGATTCTTCAGCTGGATGAATACTTTTTAAACAATGATGAAGACAACTGGGTTGAAGCTACACAAGAAGAAAACGATCCTGAAATACTGGCTTATAAAGATATCTTACATGACAAATTAAAAGAAAGCATCGACAAATTAAAAGAAAGAGAAAAACTTATACTTTCTCTATATTACAACGAAGGATTAACCTTTAAAGAAATAGGAAGTGTGTTGGAAATAAGCGAATCGAGGGTTTCTCAGTTGCATTCAGCAATATTGGTTAAATTAAAAAAAATGATTCAAGGAAGTGAATAAATATGGCTTCACTTCACGAATTACAAATATTGGTAACCAAATCTATAGATGTAGCAAATAATGTTCAAGCAATATCTCATTCTTACGATGCAGCCAAAAATATGTTACTAGTTAAACAAGCGAGTGAATATTCTCAAAACCTACAAAAAAGGATAAAAAATAAAGACCAAGTTGAAAAGAAAAATGTTGATAATAAATCATCCACTGGGATTTCCTCTCAGAGGTCTTTAAGTAATGAAAACAAAGGTACTGTAAAGAGGCATGTGGTAGATGAATACAGAGGTAAACTTTTGGATTTAAGGTTATAAGTATCTATCCTTATGGGTGGGGAGCGGGGTAAAGCCCTCCTACCTGGCGGTCTAAGGGCGACAGGCCCTTTCCATATGGGTGGGCGGCGGGGCGAAGGGGCGCTAATAAAGACTAAGCGCAGCTTACAGGAAAATCCTATAAACAATTAAGTTTCCAAAAGAAGAGTCTGTTTTTAAAAGGGTCAAAGGGCGGAGCTCTGTTTGCCGTAGTGTGCAAACTATGTTTTTAAATGATTTTGAACTTGGGGATCTTAAGGGGTTTACCCCTTAACGTCCAGGTATGGAAGGAGAAATATATGCTAGGTTATTTTACAATATACAAATCAGAAGACGAAATGTTTTCCGGCGGATTATTGGTTCTCAATGAAAATGGAATCCCTGTTTCCTTTAAATACACGGAACCAATAAAACCTTCCAAAATCCAAAAAATAATTTATGGATCAAACCTAAAAAATTATTTAGCCTTTCAAATATTAAGTAACGAAGAATTATACTCCCCTCACGATGTAGACTTAATACTAACGGATGATAGTGATCTAATAAATTATATTGATATTGACAAAGTTATAATGTATATAATGGAAGTATCCAGTGGTAAAGGCTTTGAGGTTAAAGAAAAAGAAGGTATAATACCTATAAATCAAAATACGAGCTTAAGATTCTACTCTTCGAAACTGTTGGATTCACTTACATTGAAGAAACTCAAATCCTATATAGAAATTTTTGATATCTTTGAACCATTCACTCGCTTAAAAGAGGCTTTGGTGTATATATGTTCTTCCAAAGAAAAATAACTATCAACCAAGCTAACCTTTCTTTAGATATTCATATAAATTTCGTATCTTTCCAGAGTATAAAGTATCAACTTCTATCCTCAAAAACTCAAAACCTTAAAATAAAGACCATTGATATAAATGAATTAGTAAAGATAAAAGAACTCCCTTGGGCTGAAGGGGGAATAACCTTTATTGAAGAAACAGATCAACTTTTACCAAAAAAAATAATTAATTTTGATTTTATTAAGATTAGTATAATTAAAAATTCTTCTTTATCTGGTATAAATATAAAAGATAGTGAAATCAAGATAGGGGTTAGTTTAATAAACGTGCCAATGTCAACGAATACAACCCTAAATACGACAAAAATGATAGAATTTAATATTAAAGAAAGCACACCTCAAAAAATAGTAATTAAACCAATTAGAAGAGTTTTAAAAAGGCCTGTTTCGAAGGAATACATTCTACAGTTGGCACAGGAGATTGCATCATCAAAAAAATTACAAAAGATAAAACTATCGTTCCTAGGTTTTTATGTTAAAGTTCCCATAGCAGAAGAGATAAATTACTATTGGAAAGGTGAAAAATTAATATGTTTTCTCAAAAATAATAAAGCAGACATTACTGACTACTTTGATTGTGCCGTTTTTTTTGATTCTGAGAACAATAAGAAGTATTTGAAGTTTATCAGGAGGTAATGTTGAATTGATTAGAAAAGAACTTGTAAATTTTCTAAACTCGATAAAAAAAGTCAACAAACAGAAAATTTTAGTTTTACCGGATGGATATCTCCAAGATTTCGATGAGGATGGAGAAATTTTCATTTATCCGGGTTTTGACATATTTCCATTTGAAAATTTGGATATCTCTCCAAACATCAAAGCAAATAGGATGAAAACATTATATGCCTTATTAACGAAAAAGAACGTCACCGTTTTAACTACTTTTTCATCTTTAATAAAGTACACCTTACCTAAAAATGAATTTGTAAGCAAAAAGATCAAAGTTGGAGATACGTTCGATCTTGAATCTAATGTTCCTTACAACTTAGGATACAACCTTTCAGAAGAGGTAACTAGTCCTGGAGAATATTCTAAAAGAGGTTTTGTAAGGGATTTTTTTATTCCAATTTACGAACAACCTGTAAGAATAGAGTTATGGGATGACGAAATAGATAGAATATCTTTTTTCGATACTTATTCTCAAAGATCTATTGAAAATCTAAAAGAAATAGAGATAATTCCTGGATCTGAAATTCTCAAATCTGAACGCAACTTAAGAATTTATGAGGGAAGGTTAAAAAAATATACCTCTGTAACAAATGAAGAAGAGTTTTTAACCCTTGATCAATTCAATGCCCTTCCAGGAATCTTTTACAAAGACAAAAATACAATATTAAGTTATCTAAATGAAGACAGAGATATTTATTTAATAAACAAAGAAGAAATTATAAACTCTTACTCGGAAAAAGAAAAAGAAAACTATGAAATGTGTGACACGGAACTAAAGCGGAAAATATATAAAATGTTTTCAGGACATAACCTTGAAATTTTGAACAAAATAAATTACGAAGAAGTAAAACTTACACTGGAAAAGATTTATTTTATCAAACCCAAAAAGGGAGACAAAAGGTTGGAATATATACCTCTTCTTGACTGGGAAGATCTAAATGAAGGGGACTTGGTGGTACACGAAGATTATGGAATAGGAATATATCATGGCGTTAACAAAGTTGAGACCACTTTGGGTTTGAGAGAGTTTGTGACATTAGAATATTCTGATAATTCAAAGGTCTATGTCCCAGTAGGTAGGTTAGACAAACTATCCAAGTACATCGGAGACCCTGAATCAGTTAAAATATCTTCTTTGAATAGCAAAAGGTGGAAAAATACTAAGCAAAAAGTAAAAGAAGAAATTAAACTAAAGATCGAAGAACTTCAAAAAATCTATGTTCTAAGAGAAAATCAACGAAGTATTCAACTATTCGGAGATTCTGAATTGGAAGCAAAATTCAAGGAAACCTTTCCTTACGTTGAGACACCTGACCAAGAAAAGAGTATCAATGAAGTTATGAGAGATCTAGAAAGTGAAAAACCTATGGATAGATTGTTGTCAGGTGATTCTGGATTTGGTAAAACCGAGGTTGCTATGAGAGCGGCTTTTAGAACGGTTGTTTCGAACTATCAAGTGCTGCTATTAGCTCCTACAACGATACTTGCTAAACAGCATTACGAAAATTTCAAATTAAGAATGGATCCTTTTGGAATTAAGATAGCTTTAGTTACTCGTCATAAAACTCAGAAAGAAAAGAAAGAACTTTTTGAAAGCATAAAAAAGGGCCAAATAGATATAGTAATAGGAACGCACGCCTTATTATCGGATTTACTACAGGTTAAAAACCTTGGGTTAGTCATAGTAGATGAAGAGCAAAGATTTGGAGTACTTCAAAAAGAGAAATTCAAAAAGTTAAGCGAAGGAGTAAACTTCCTTATGATGAGTGCCACTCCTATCCCCAGAACCTTATACATGTCTATTAGCGGATTAAGAGACATATCCACGATATCAACCCCTCCGTTGGGTAGGTTACCCATTCAAACATTTATTGGGAAATATTCAGATAAGTTAGTACGTACGGCTATTTTGAGAGAAAAATCTAGAGGTGGACAAACAATATATATCCACAACAGAGTGCGAGAATTGAATGAACTGTACAAAAAATTACGAAGCCTCGTTCCTGAAGTTAAGATAACAATGGTGCATGGAGGAACATCAAAAAAGGAGTTTATAAAATCTATAAACAATTTGTATGATGGAAAGATCGATCTACTTTTATCAACGACAATAATAGAAAATGGGATAGATATACCTAATGTTAATACCCTTATCCTAGACGATCCAGAAAGATATGGGATCTCTCAGTTATATCAAATTAAAGGAAGAGTTGGAAGATCTAACAGAAGAGCTTTCGTTTACTTTCTATTTAAAAAAGAAATCACTCCTCAAACCAAAAAAAGGCTGGAAGCCATCAAAAAATATAACGAACCAGGAAGTGGATTAAAACTCGCTTTGAGAGATTTAGAAATTCGTGGCTACGGGGATATATTGGGAATAGAGCAAAAAGGTCATATAAACGCGATAGGTTTTCATCTCTACCATGAAATGTTGAATAAACTTTTATTCGAATTTGGAATCAAAAAGGAAAAAGAGATTCAACGACCTCAAACCTACACGGAGATAAAAGGTATAAAAGGTTCCATAGTTATTCCTGAATCTTATATACCTAATTCTATTGAAAGAATGCGAATATATAGAAGGATGTCTGTAGCTAAAACACCTGATGATATTGAGGATATAAGATCCGAAATACGCGATAAATACGGTAAACTTCCACAAGAGGTAGAAAGATTATTTCAGTATGCACTGATAAAAGTTAAAGCCAATATGGAAGGGATTAGAGAGATAGAAATAGGAGATACATACATATCTTTTAAATTCGAAAATGATGTAAATCCTATCATTGAAAAATACAACAAATATTCAAGAAAGATTACCTTTTATCCAGAAACGAAAGAGCTCATAAGTTATGGGCCAAAAGACCATATGAAATATATGGAAAAGGTTTTTTCATAAGAGGTGACAAAGATGTTGAATGATACAATAGCTGCTATTTCATCCCCAGTTGGTACAGGGGCCATAGGGGTGGTAAGAATTTCAGGCAATCACGTTAAAAACATAATAGACCAAGCATTAAAAAGGGAAAAATATACCCCTAAGAAGATGTACTATGGTTGGCTTTACGATAAAGAAGGAGAAAAAGTCGACGAGATTACATGGGTTTACCATGCTCAACCTTACTCTTACACAGGAGAGGATATGCTTGAAATATTTTGCCATGGCGGTAAACTTATCACTTATGCTGTACTGAATACAATTATAAAATATGGGACAAGACAAGCTTTACCTGGGGAGTTTACAAAACGTGCTGTTTTAAACGGTAAAATGGATCTCATAAAAGCGGAAGCTGTAAACAATGTAATTACTTCAGAGACTGAAATCTCTTTAAAAGCGTCCTTTAACCAACTTAAAAATGCCCTTTCCGAAAAAATCAATGACATAAAAAACAGCTTGCTAAATATCTCTGCCCAGATCGAGGTAGAAATGGATTATCCCGATGAAATAGAACTGGAAGATCACAATTTAAAAAACAAATTAGTTTATATCTTCAATCAAATGGATCAAATACTAAAAGAGGCTGACAACGGTATTATAGCCGTTGAAGGTGTCAGAACAGTTATAGCAGGAAAACCGAACTCTGGGAAAAGCACCTTATTAAACGCCCTTCTGAGAAAAGACAGAGCGATTGTAACCGATATTCCAGGAACAACTAGGGACACAATAGAAGAAAATCTGAACATAAACGGTATATACTTAAAACTTATAGATACAGCCGGAATACGATACACGGAAGACACGTTGGAAAGGGTTGGAATAGAAAGGACCATAAATTCCATAAAGAATTCTCATCTAATCTTGTTTGTCTTGGATGGTACAACACCTTTCACACAGGAAGATGAACTAATTTATACTAAATTAAATGAATTGGGGGAAAAAACTGTTATAATTGTATTGAATAAATCGGATTCTCCTAATTTTAAAGAGAGTAATTATCTCCCTTTGAAACAAAAAAATCCAAATGATTTTGTTATGATTTCTGCAAAGAACGGAGAGATTAAAACTTTGGAAGATAAGATATATGAAAAGTTTTTTGAGAAAGTCAACATAGAAGAGCCAACTCTAACTAACCAAAGGCAAAAGATGACCTTAGAATCGTCTAAAGAATACGTTTTAAACGCCATCAATTCGCTTGAGAAAGGTTTTTCTAACGATGTAATTATGTACGACGTAAGAAAAGCACTTGAAAAGATCTACGAACTTTCTGGTGAAAATTATACTGAAGAATTACTTGATAAAATCTTTTCCACATTCTGCGTTGGAAAGTAGGAGGTAAAATATATGTATCGGTTAGTTTCTATTTTCTTTGGGCTAATCCCTTTAACACAATTTTTCATAAAAGGATGGTACTTTTTTGGGATATCATCTCTTGCATTAATTATTTCATATTTTATACTTAAAAAGAGGGGATCAAAACCATTCATCACAGAAGGAGCGCTCTTATTAATCTCACAACTTTTTATGAATATAATTGGGCTATCAAATATACCGATATTTTTATATATCTCTTTCGCAGCAATTTTGATTTTCGTTGCCTCAAGAGATGAAAAAATAGTTGACGATTTGAAAGATTATATAAAAGAAACTGGCCATTCCAAGGAAGATTGGGATTTTGAAATATGTTTTTTTGGAATGGGGCAGATTAGAAACATCGACCAATTAACTAATTTATCTACTGCCGCATTTGGTTTTTCAGACAAAGGTATAGCTTTCAACACTAAGTTGGGAAGTGGGAATTACACGAGGTTCATTGATTATAACGAAATAGATGATTTCGGAATGTTCAAATTGCAAAAGAAACAAGAGTTGTACTACCCGAAAATAAGAGATATGTTCATCTGGCCAAGTAATATGAGTACGATGCATAAACCGTATATAAACACCTATGGGTTATATCTTTTGGTGGGAGATGAGTCCCTGACTTTTTACGAGGCACCAAGTATCATACTTAAAATATCCGAGCATTTAGAAGAAATGAGGAGATAGACAATGAAAATTTTAAAGATGTCATGGTATGAGATAAAGAAAGTATTGAGAAATCGAGGAGTATTAATCTTAAGTATTATAATACCTGTTATTTTAGCCTATTTTGGCTCTTCATTCTATCCTGCTGATATGGCGCAAGATTTCCAATTAGCCTTATACAATGAAGATAACAGTCTTTTAGGTAATTTCGGTTTCATTTTGATAAAACAATTTTTGAATTTTGAGAACACCATCGAAATTAAAAATGATGAACAATTGAATCAAATAATTAGAGAGGCAAATTATGATTCAATACTGATCATTCCAAAGGGTTTTACGCAAGATCTGATCGATCGTAATCAAACGGTTTTATACATCATACCAAATCCTCACAAAATTCAGAATAGTATGATGGTTTATACCGGTTTTAAAGCTGTTTTTGATGAGCTTGCAGGGATACCCGAAATAAAAGTGGGCTCCACTACCGAGTTCTTACTTCAAGGAGGTATTGGAATCGATGAAACGAGGCCCAAGCCAGAGATAAAAATGCTTATACCAAGCGCCTCGGATGGTTCTTTGGTTGTTTCTCCAACCACAAATTTAGGGATTAATGATATGTTTGCTCCTATCGTAGCGGTGGTTGTAATCCTTTTGTTATCTATGATAGGAATAGCCTCTTCCATCGGTCAAGCTAGAGAAGTTGGATTACTGGATCTATATATATCAAACGGATTAAAAACGTGGGAATTCATTTTATCAAAAATAATATCGTACATAATAATAGGTTTCGTTGCCGGGATGTTCTCGTGGTATATGTTCAGAATTTTTGGTGTTGAATCACAAGCTAATCCATGGAATTTGATCTTACTCGTTTTAGTATCTGTATTCTCTTTCACCTCTTTTGGTTTGTTTTTATCTTCTTTTTTAAAAACGGCTCGTGCTGCTTCTTTTCTTGTAACGGCAATGATAGGAGGAATGTTGGTATTTGGTGGTGTTTTGATCCCAATACCTACAGGAAGTATTCTTGAAAAGATAGCGAACCTATTTCCTGTTAAATACTCTTTAGATGGCTGGAGAAAAATAACGGTATTAGGGTATGGCTTAAGTGATCTAGGTTTTGAAATTCTAATATTATTAGGTTTTGGAATTGTTTTCTGTGTGGCATCATTACTTTTATTACGAGCTACACAAGAAACATAGGGGAGGTATAATTCGATGAATCATATAGCCTTTTTAACGGATTGGGGGCTTTCTTCGTATTATGTCTCCGTGTGTAAATCCGTTATAAAAAGGATAAATAAAAATACTGATATAATTGATATAACCCATAGTGCAGGACATTTTAACATAAGGAAATATGCAGCTCTAATTTTAAGAGCTGCTCGAGATTTTGAAGAAGGGACCGTCTTTTTGTGTGTTGTTGATCCAACCGTAGGTAGCTCCAGGAAACCGATCGCTTTAAAAACGTCAAAGTACAACTATTATTTTGTTGGACCAGATAACGGGTTATTTACTTTTTTGATGCAAGAGTTCGGAGTTAAAGAATCTGTTGAGTTATCCGACAATAGATTTTTCTATAAAACTGATTATTCATCAACATTTCACGGGCGTGATATATTTGCTCCAGTAGCTGCATACATTTCTAAAGGTATTAGTATTGATCATTTTGGACCAAAAACTGAAAAATTAATAACTTTCGATGTGCAAAAACCTATCATTGAAGATAACAAAGTAATATGTGATTATTTATATTCAGATGATTTTGGTAATATAGAAACTAATTTATCTTCCAACTATCTTGAGCATTTAGATATAGGCAAAGAGGTAACTGTTGAAATAAATGGTATAAAAGAAGTCGTTAGATTCGTGAAGAACTACTCTGAAGTTAAAAAAGGCGAATTATTGTTGCATGTTGATAGCTCAGGATTCTATGAGGTTTCTGCCAACCAATCCAATGCGGCTAATAAATTTAACATTACCGATGATTTTGAAGGGAAGATCAAGATAAATTTTGAATTATAAATCCATAAAAGATCCGATCGAAGTTACGTACACTGTAGAAAGATCAAAATTTATTGGAAATATCGCAAAGGTTAACTCGATCGATGAAGCACAAAAATTTGTAAAAGAAATTTCTAAAAGATATAATAACGCCACACACAACTGTTGGGCTTATAAAGTGCATGAGGAAGGAAGAGAAATCTCTAATTACTCTGATAACAACGAACCATCAGGCACCGCGGGTAAACCTATTTACGGTGTAATTGAAAAATTTGGTCTATCAAACGTAGCACTAGTTGTTACGAGATATTTTGGAGGAGTGAAATTAGGGATTCGGGGTTTAATAGATGCATATTCTAAAACTTCTGAAGAGGTTGTTAAAGCTTCTAAAGTGGTTACCTATGAGAAGACATTTATTTACGAGGCAAAATGTGATTACAGTAATTTTTCCTTCATACAAAACCTCATGCAAAAACAAAATAACTTCAAAATAACCAAACAAAAATTTTCAGACGAAGTCTATTTTATATTTGAAATATCAGAAAATAACAAAGATGTTGTTTTATCGTTATTGAAAAACAAGGTGTACAATTTAAATTTTGTTGGCAATTCGGAGGGAATTTTATGAACAACAATTTATACAGAAAATACAGACCTTTAGATTTTGATGAAATTTTAGGACAACCTCATGTAGTAAAATACTTCAAAAATGCTTTAAACAAGCAAGAGGTTTCTCATGCATATATTTTTTCGGGACCACGGGGTACAGGAAAAACCACTACAGCCAGGATACTCGCCAAAGTATTAAATTGTAAGGATCCTCAAGGATACAATCCATGTAATAAATGCGAGAACTGCATTTCTATAAACAACAACAGTTTTTTGGATGTAATAGAAATGGATGCGGCTTCGAATAGAGGAATAGACGAAATTAGAAACATCAGAGACTCCTCCAATTACAGACCTGTTTATGGGAAATACAAAGTATATATAATCGATGAATTTCATATGTTGACAAGGGAAGCATTCAACGCGCTATTAAAAACGTTAGAAGAACCACCCTCACATGTCGTTTTTATTTTAGCGACCACAAATTTGGAAAAAGTTCCTGATACCATCATTTCTAGGGCTCAAATTATAAACTTCAAAAATTTAGGTCAGAAAGATATAGTAGAAGGTTTGAAAAATATAGCAAGCTCTGAAGGTATAGAATATGAGTTAGATGCCCTGCAGATCATAGCTAAAAGGGCAAAAGGTGGGATGAGAGATGCCATATCTATGTTGGAACAAGTAGAAAAATTTGGAGAGATGAAGATCACCCATCAAGATACCCTTGAAATATTAGGTTTGTTCGATGAAAATTTTATCGCTCAATTCGTAGAAAATGTCTATAATTCAAAAATTGATGAATTTTTGGCACAATCTGAAGATCTGTTCAATTTAGGAAAAGATCCAGAAATTCTTTTGGAGCAGGCCATAGAATACATATTTGAATCACTAATTACTAATAAAAAAGATAACTTAATTCAACTAATGGGTGCCTTCAACAATATACTTAAAGATTTAAAATACAGTGAAAATAAAAGGTTGATTTTCGATGTGGAGATCTTAGATTTCATGTACAAAAATTCAACTACTTCCGTGCCTTTGCCCCATGAAAATAAAAAAACTCCAAATAGAAAACAAGTAGCCACAGAATCCGTTCCCAACGAAACTCAACACCCAATTATGAAGAAAATCCTTGATTACTTCAGTGACCCACATGAAAAGAAGTCCAACATGGCGATATACTTCGCTTTGCTTTATTCAAATCCAGAAATTGAAAACGATAAAATACACTTCAAATTTTCTTCAGACCAAAAGCTAGAATTTGAGATTCTAAAAAAGTATGTAGATGAATTAAAAGTGAATATATTTTTACTGATCGATGGATCGTACGAAATCACTTTTTCTCTCGAAGGTGGCGAGGTGGAAAGTCTGACCCAGCAAAAAGAAAAAGCCAATTTGAGAGAAAAGAAACTGTTCTGAGGGAATTACATGCTTTATATAATCTCTGCAATAGACATTGAAGCACGAGCGATAATAAAATATTTAAATTTAAAAAAAACAACAGATAGACCTTTTGAGACTTATCAAAACGAAGAAGTTCATCTTGTAATATCAGGGGTAGGAAAAATCAATGCAGCCGGAGCTACATCTTATTTATTGAAAGATACCTTAAAGGATCTTAACCATAGTGATTATGCAATAAATTTAGGAATATGCGGTAGTTTAAATAACAAATTTAATGTAGGCGATCTAGTTTTAGTTAATAAAGTAGTAGATTATGAGAAAAAAAGAAAGTACTATACGGATATCTTAGTCAAACACAACCTAAAAGAAGGCTCTATACAAAGTATAGATACTCTCCACAGCAATTATGAATTTGAAGAAGATCTAGTCGATATGGAATCATCGGCTTTTTTTGAAATTGCTTCAAAATTTTTGCCTGTGCATCAGGTATATGTGCTAAAAATAGTCTCTGATAAAGTGAGTAAAAATCAACCATTAGAAAAACTGACTAACAAATATATAGATGAGTTGATTTACGATAAATTAGAAGAAATTTTTTCTTTCACAAAATTGGTGAGTTCTCTACTAAAGTTATTTCAACCTATTCTTCAACAACAAGACGAAGAAATTATAAAAAAGATATCTATTACTTTGAAACTAACGTTCTCACAGACCAAACAACTTGAAAATGCATATGCATATTTCAAATCGAATAAAAAAGTAAGTCCTTTATTCTTAAAAGAATATTTTAACTACATTCCGAAAAGTAAAAAAGAAAGGGATGCGATTTTTGAAGATCTCAAAACAAAACTATACAAATGAAACTTTCTCACACATCTACATCGAAAAAGATGCTTTAAATTATCCACTAACCAATGAAATTACAAGCAAACTCAACAAAAGTAAGATAGTCTATATTGATAATTACAATGAAATATTCTCCAGGAAAAACCAAAACCCTTTTCTACAAAAGCTCTCACCGTCTCTGATTCTGGCAGTTAACAAGGGTGATTTTATCTATAAAGGGTCACCTTTGTGCCATGATTTTGAACAACAAAATTTCTACTACACAAATTTCATAGTTAATTGTCTATTCGATTGCGATTACTGTTATTTGAAAGGCATGAACTTCTCTTCCCACATTTTATTCTTTGTTAATCTCTCAGATTACTTTCATGAATTAAGCAGATTGATAAACGAGATTAAAGAACGCCCCGAACGGGGTCAAGGAAAAATTTATCTAAGTATATCGTATGATTCAGACATCCTTCTTTTTGAAGGAATCTATCCATTTTTAAAAGAATGGATAGATTTTGCTGAGGCAAACCCTCTGATAACTATAGAAATCCGCACTAAATCAACCAATTATAAAAAATTCCTGAATTACTCTCCATTAGAAAATTTGATCATTACATGGAGCATATCCCCACAGGAAGTAATAGAAAAATATGAAAAAAACACCCCCTCTTTAGAAAGAAGGTTAATGGCTATATCTCAATTGCTACAAAAAGGGTGGAAAATCAATTTAGCGTTGGATCCTATACTTTATATCGGAGAAAATTGGCAAGAGAAATACAAGGAGTTTATTAACTCGATATCTAAAAAAATTAACCTACAAAAGATTAACGCAATTACACTAGGAGTATTTAGAATTCCAGTTGACTATCTAAAAAGATTTAAAAAGTTTTTTAAATCCCCGATTGCTTTTTTTCCTTATCAAACCACAAATGGTGTATCCACCTACCCTGAGGAATTAAAAAGTGAAATGATCGAATTCGTCTATTCAGAACTAGAAAAAATATATAATAAGACAAATATATACGTAGTTTGATTGTTTTAGAAAAATAGACGGACAATTGTCCGTCATTATTTACTGAATTCACTAATTAATTTTTTTACAAAAACAGGTAGAGAAAAAGATGCAACATGTACTTCTTCATCGTAGTATTTAAGTTCTTTATTAAACTCTTTAACTTTTTCAGGGTCAAAATCTTTTATTGGATCCAAATTTTTTGAGGCAAACGTCCATGTCCACGTACCCGGCATATATTGAGGTACATAACCCATATACAATCGTGCTATATTGAAGGTATTGCTGATTCTCCTATACGCTCTTACCATCCATTCTTTCTTTAAAAAAGGCTCCTCGGTTTGTGCGGAAAAAACTCCATTTTCATTCAAGGCTTCAAAACAATTTTGATAAAACTTTTCGGTGAAAAGCAGTCCTCCTTCACCTTCAGTGGGATCTGTGGAATCAATCAATATAACGTCGAATTCATCTTTAAATTGAGAAACGAATTTACTCCCATCTTCATAAACCAATTCCACCTTTGGATTTTTTAACTCATAAGAAATGTTAGGTAAATACTTTAAAGCAGCTTCTATAACCTTTTTATCCAATTCACAAAGAACCACTTTCTCTACTGAATCATGTTTCAATACTTCTCTGACAGTTCCTCCATCCCCTCCACCGATTATCAAAACCTTCTTGGGATTAGGATGTATGAACAAAGGAACGTGTGAGATCATTTCATGATAAACAAATTCATCTGAATCTCTCGTCATAATGACTCCATCTAACGAGAATAGTTTTCCAAACGCGGGGGTTTCGTATATATCTATTCTTTGATATTCTGTTTGCTCGGTATAAATATGATTAGTTGTTTCTGTAAAGACTCCCACATTATGTGCTTTATCATACTCGGTAAAAATAGTATGTGGAAAGGTATAATTATTTTCAGCCATCAACTCACCTCAACTTTATGCAACGAATTTTCAGGAATTCCAATAGTAGAAAAGACTCCTCGCTTAAATTCTTGACTCTCCTGTCTTTTTGAATTTAAAGCATCTTTCAAATAGTAAAAAGCTTTCCATGGATCGACAGAATCTCCACAAGTATATATATCTAAAGAAGCATAATTATATTCAGGCCAAGTGTGTATTGCCAAATGAGATTCAGAAACAATTATTGCTCCACTTACCCCATGTGGTAAGAATCTATGAAATGTAGAAGTAACTATTGTTGCCCCCGATTCAATGGCTGCTTTTTTCATTAAATATTCTATTTGTTGAACATCGTTTAGTATCTCTTCATCGCAATCGTATAATTCTGATATTAAATGTCTTCCTAGGGATTTTGCCATCTCTCAATCCTCCTTTAAAATATTTCTATCCATATTAGAGTTGCTGTTTTTGAAGTACTTTTATTTTTTATGAAATGTTTCTTATTGGCTGAATAAAAAAAAGTTTCCTCTTTACGTACTAGATAAACTTCTTTGTTGAGGTATAACTCTATCTCTCCTTCGATCACATATCCCAATTCCACACCTTCATGGGGTTTTTCGATATCAGTCGAACAACCTGGTTGCAAAACCACTAAAGAAGGTTCTATATTTTTTGGTTCCGACGTTGTTAAAAGAAGTTCTTCTTTAACTCCTTTTGGTGTATCATATATAGGTATTCGATCTTCTTTTGTGAAAACAATCTTTTCCTTATTTTCAAGATTTGAAAAAAAATCTTTCAAATCTGTTCCTAAGGCTCTTAGTATCATTTCCAAATTTTCAACAGTTGGGGAAGCTAAATCCCTTTCAACTTGGGAAATAAAACCTCTTGTTAAATCAGATCTAGTTGCGAGTTCCTCTTGGGTCATGTTTCTCATTATTCTAAGACTTTTTATCTTTTCACCTATTTGCATTCAAGGTTCCTCCAATAAACTATCAAAAATGCACAGTTAATTAAACAAGTCGGTTAATATTATAAATTTTTATTTTATATTTGTCAATTACGAGAATTTACATTTATGTTTCCACAACATCAATAATGAGTTGTTTGTGTTATACTAATTATTAGTTAGCTGATTAGGAATATTCTAAATAAAATGTGTATGCTGCAGAAGGGAAAGGCAAACCCTTATTATCCTTATGGGTGGGCATCGGAGCGAAACCTTACCTTCTTTTTCCTTATGGGTGGGCTGCGGGGCGAAGGGGCGCTAACACAGTTTTTAGAGTTTCTAAAGAGAGCATAATATACTTTTAAGGAGGACTTTTATATAATGCGATCGTATTTGAGGCCTTATCTTGGTATCGATTTGGGAACAGCAAACACCTTAGTTTATATGAAAGGTAAAGGGATAATTCTAAATGAACCTTCCGTTATAGCTATCAATAAAGAAACGTCAGAATTGCTTAAAGTAGGAAAAGAAGCTAAGAAAATGATTGGAAAAACACCTGCTAATATAATCGCCGTTAGACCACTAAAAGAGGGTGTAATAGCAGATTATAATGTCGCTATGACTATGCTTAAATACTTTATAAACACAGCATTGAATGGTTTTAGCTTTTTTAAACCATCTGTAGTTGTGGGAATACCTACAGATGCAACTCAAGTAGAAAGAAATGCTCTGAGAGAAGCTGCTTTGGATGCCGGTTCTAGTAAAGCTTTTTTAATTGAAGAAGCTATGGCAACGGCTATTGGCGCTGGTTTAGATGTAGAAGAACCATCCGGTAATATGATTGTAGATATAGGTGGAGGTACCACAGAAATAGCTGTAATTTCATTAGGAAATATTGTATTATCCAAATCTATAAGGGTAGCGGGAGATCTGATCGATCAAGAAATTATCAATCACATAAAATCAAAATACAATATGGTAATAGGAGAAAAAACCGCTGAGAGGATAAAAATTGAGATTGGTAATGTTTTTGATAGCCCCCAATACAGTGATTTAAGTATGGAAGTGATAGGCTTAGACGTTCTATCTGGACTTCCAAAGAGTGTTACGATCACAGGCTCAGAGATAAGAAATGCAATGCGAGTCCCTGTTTCCAAGATAGTTGAAAATATTAAATTGGCCATTGAAGAAACTCCACCTGAACTTTTGTATGATATCGTTAATAGAGGTATATTTTTAGCTGGTGGAGGAGCGATGATTAAAGGTATAAAGGAGTTGCTAGAAAAAGAAACGTTGATAAGAGTTGTAATAGCGGATGATCCAATAACTTGTGTGGCTAGAGGGGCTGGAATGGTTATTGACAAGATTAATCTTATAAAAAGTATATCTCAAAAAGCTTAATATGAGATATTTTGGGATATTATTTTTAGTAATTTTGATCTTTATTTCAATATTATTTAATACTTTTGAGAACTTAGGTGGTATTTTAGATCCGCTAACATACTCGTTTGATATGGTTTTTTCACTGTTTCATTCTAAAATTTCGGAAAGGAATGTAAGCGCTGAAAAAATTTCTAGTATCTTAGATGAACTCAAAAAAGAGCCTCTTTATATAATTGAAAGTAAAAGTAGTGAAAATATAAATTTAACGATCCCTCGAGGTATAATTTTAAATGAAACTAATCGTTCTTTTAACGTTTTAACGAACAATGAAGGTAATTTAGAAAAAGGTTATTTAGCTGTTTCTACAGATGGAAATCTTTTGGGTTTTGTTGAAAATACATTCTCAGATAGAGTAGTGGTGAGAAAATTAGGTTGGGGGAACCAACAATTTTTTGGAAAAATAGGGGTTGTAGATGTTTTAATAAAAGAAGATAAAGGCAATTTATTGGTCGAAATACCTGATAATTATAATGTTGTAATGAAAGAACACCTAGACATAGATCTTCCGGCTTATGTAAAGAGCGTAGAAAAAGAAGGTATATTTTTATCAGGTGAAATTGTTTCTAAATATGGAGACCTTTATCTTTTCAACCCTCTGGTGATTGATGATTTTTTAGTGTACTTTTTTCCTTACTAAACAGAAGAAGTGAGAATATATGATGTATTTGATTTATTTTTTATTAGCTCTAATTACCGCTTCATTTGATAGATGGTTAGGAGAAATTCTTTTTTTTGTCTTTCCTATAATTGTCTTATATGTGTCAAATCTTGAAAAAGATGACCATAGACTTCTTTTTTTCGTATTTATATATACTATTTTTTATTTCAATTCAAGGTTTGAATTGGGATTCCTCGCGATAATATTTTTCGCTATATTCCTTCTCATCAACTTTTTCTTACATCAGTTGGAAATGACTTTAATTAAAGCATTGATATACACGGGTGTTTTGTCATTGTATATGAGTGTCATTACTTCTTCTCTTTATCCTTTTTTCTTAGACATGATAATCATCTTTGTATTATATTTTATGAACATGAGGCTGGTTTTGGATGAAAGAAAAAAGAGTTAAAATATTGTTTTCTTTATTTTTTCTGGGTATTATATTACTTTTTGCTAGATCATTTCAATTGCAGATTTTAAACTGGAATAAATACACGATGGAAGTTCAAGAGTTATCAACAAGAATTGTAAAAGATTCTCCTAAAAGAGGAAATATATACGATAGAAATGGGAATTTGTTGGCATGGAACCAAAGGATATATAATTTAACGAATTTAGGAGGAACGTTGAGTGAAGAAACAGAAGCTGAATTGTACCAAGTTCTAAAAGGTGTGGTAGATAATCCGTATACCGTAATAGATAAATTAAATTTTCAAAAAAGAGTGAATTTGGAAATAAATTCAGTGACAGCTCAAAAGATAGCAAATATTGACAAAAATCTACAAGTTGAAGAAAGATATATAAGAAAGTATGCCCACGAATCTTTATACCATGTCTTAGGTTATGTTGACAATGAAGGTACTCCAAGGTCAGGATTGGAATTGGTGTTTGATAAAAAATTACAGGGTCAGCCAGGGTACAAAATGATCAATATTGCAACAAATGAATCCGTTTCACCTACTATAGCCAACGCACATTCTATTAATGGAAACAATATTTATTTGACATTAGATTTAGATTTACAGATAAAGGCATACAATTATTTAAAAGAAAATAACTACAATGGTTCGGTGATAATCTCAGAACCAAAAACCGGAGAAATATTAGTATTTGTTAGTTATCCTTCCGTAGATCCTAATTTGTTTGCTCAAGGAATGAGTAATTTAGAGTTTCAAAGAATTTTGAATGATAATAATATGCCTTTGTTAAATAGAGCTACATCTGCATTGTATCCACCCGGGTCTATTATAAAACCTTTTGTTGCATATGCTGCCCTTGAAGGGGGTATATCTCCACAAGCAACCATAAATTCGACTGGAAGATACGATTTAAAAAACTCTCAAGGTAACATTATCGCATCTTATTACGATTGGTATACATTGGGACATGGTGAAACCGATTTGGTGAAATCCCTGAGGGCATCGGTTAACTCTTATTATTATTGGCTTGGAGAAAAGTTGGGGATAGACTACTTGAATAGTGTTGCGGATAGATTTGATATTACCTCTAAAACAGGCATAGAAATACCAAATGAAAAAGCTGGTATCTTTCCAGATCCAGAATGGAAATATGAGAAATTCGATACCATATGGTATCCAGGAGAAACATTATTAACGTATATAGGTCAAGGTTACGTCACAATGACTCCCCTTCAAATTCTAAGAATATATAATATTCTTGCTACACAAGGTGAATATTATCAATTCAGCTTATTTAAAAAGGAAGAAGATGCTTTTGGAAATATCATAAATCAAAATGTGCCTTTACTTAGAGATTCTTACGAAATGAACGAAGAATATCTGAAATACATTTACCAAGGTATGGTAGAAGTAACCTCATTCAGTGGACCACCTGGTGAAGAAGGTACTGCTTATCAATCGTTTAGCGATTTCCCCATAACTGTAGCCGGAAAGACAGGTACCGCAGAAGTAGGAGGTGGAAAACCTGCTCATTCATGGTTCGCTGGTTTTTTACCAGCAAATAACCCACAGTACTCGATTGTGGTCATTATAGAAAATGGAGGGATGGGATCCACTGGTGCAGCACCTATTGCTAGAGAGATACTCGATGATCTAGTTGAAAAATATCATATTCAATAAAAAAAGGCGGGATGCGGAGCGAAGAGGTAAGGGCTCCTTTATCCTTATGGGTGGGGAGCGGGGGAAGGGCGCTATAGATATAGATAGTTTTATAAAGAAAATTCTGCTTTTAAAAAAGGATCACAGGGCGGAGCTCTCCCCTTACTGGGCTAGGACCGCAGGTCCTTTTAATAAATCAAAAGGAGATGAATTTCATGAAGAAAATGTATGTATTTTTTATGCTCATCGTTTTTTTAAGTATAACGGTTCTTTCTGAGAATTATACCTTTATCTTTAAAGATGTTCAACTGTTCTATACAGTTTCTAACGAAACCTCATTCTTTGTTCCTGAGGGTTTTGACGTGCTTTGGATCAGTGGAGTGGATTCTTGGGAACTCAAAAAGGTGTATCAACATTTCCCTTTTAAGATCACTTCATTGGAAGATTACACTCAAAAATCTATCGAAGCTATAGATGAGGACATTTACAAGATTGTTGGAACAAATGAAATTCTATTTTTCAATCCTCAATTAAATCGTTGGTGCGTTACCGATGAAAAGAATAAAGATAAGATTCAACCCCCTACTCAAATTTTATTGAAAAACCCTAAGAACGCCGTAATTGCTTTAAAGGGAGAGGGTTCATGGGAAATTATCTATGAAATGAAAAATGACGGAACTTTCAGCAAAAACGTTCAAATCAACGGTGTTCCTGTTGGGCAAACCAATCTATACTTAGTCAACGAATATCTTAACTTGTCTCCTCGCGATTACTTAGAGAGTACAAAGTTATTGAGTAACACACGTATGGCAAGTGAAGATGATTTTGAAATAGTTGCACAAGAAGCAATTCTAAGTCAAACTTATACAATGAATCTTGGAAGAGTCAATTTTCAAAATAGTTTAATGAACGTTAGGATATCCCAAAACGATATATTGTCATATGAAGACAGAAACGTAATTAATTTTTCTTTGTACACCAATATAACAAATTATACAAAAACCGAGATAATCAGACACGTAGAAAACACGAAATACAATGGTTTAGGAATAGAGTTACCTTCGGGAAAGGTTTGGATCCATGAGGAATTCGATAGTGAAAGTTTTCCAATAAAGTTAGCGTACATTAATGATACTCCCGTTGGAGACACGTTCAAGATAAACTTAGGTGAGAGTTGGGATGTACAGTATAAAATAGAAAAATTGTCTGATGTTGAAGTTAAATCGGCAAATTCCCGAATAGTAGACCTTTTGATCAGTGTGAAAAACTTCAGTAAAGGCAAACAAATCGTTAACTTGAGTATGTCTACACCCAATATCGAAATAGATGAAATGCAAATAGAAGGAAATTATCAAAATTTAAAAAACAACTCGGAAAAAGGTAAAATTGATATTGTTTTCGATATAATAGATGAAGTAAGAATAAGAATGACGATTAAGACTATCCTTAGAGAATAAAGTTTTTAATAATTTCAAAAAAATAGTCGATATTATCAATGAGATAAAGATTTGATTTTACAGTTAAATCAGATGCACCAAAACCTTCAATAAACTGAAATTTCTGGGCAAATTCTTTGGAGATATCTTCTTCAAGGCGTTTGTGTGAAGGTAGCATAGCGATAAATATTATTTTGTTTGCTTTGTTCTCTAAAATACCATCTATATGCCAGTGTTTTTGATATGCCTTCTCCTTGAAAGTCATATGTCTACCCACTCTTTGGTAGAGGTTTTTCATAGCGGAACCTATATAGGCATACAAACCTTTATTGATCTTTATCTCTTTGTGATGTAAGTTTACTATACAATCTTTTTTTATCTCAATCAGTAAAATGTAAGATCCTTTATTCGTCTCTATCCCTCCAAGAGAAAGGTGATTTTATGATTGATTCCATCAAACCAGAGAATTTTAACCCATACTTGGGCTACAAATTAGACCCAGGTGAACCAGGGTTGTCTAATAGTTCTCCTGCATCTTTGAGTATACTTAGGGTGGCGGCCCATGAGTTGGGAAATATAAATCAATTTAAATCTCAGGCTCTGAAAAAAGGTGGAATTGTTATATATACAGACATCGACCTTAATCTTAAAAGAAGAGGGGGTTTTTTGGCCGCCGTTGGAGGAAAATCTAAAGCTGTTATTCTGTATAGAAAAGAAATAAGCAAAAGTACTCCACAAGATTCCGCTTATGAACTGCAAAATACAGAGAAAAAAGTCAACGAAACGGAAGATATAAAGCAAAGGATCGAAAAAGAAATTCAAAAAATAATGAATGAATTAAGAGCCGAAACAGACCCTGAAAAAATAAAAAAGTTACTCAACACCCTTCACTCTTTAGAAATTTATAAAAGTAACAGCTCTTCTTTAGATTTGGAGTTTATTTTAGGATTAACTTTGGATCTAACGGTTTGATTCTAAAACTTCTTCTCTTTTATTACTTTTCTCCCAAATCTCTTGGGGTTGGTCTTTTTCTATAAAATTAATCACCCAACGCCCCACGATTCTTTTGAATATATAACTTGATTTATGTCCTGCCAATAAACTTTTCACTTTTTTATTTGGTAATAAATGTTGAAGGTCATTTGTGGCTTTATGTGGCATGATCTTATCGAAAAGAGCTTTTATAAAAAGGACAGGTTGATTAACGAACTTAGCATAACTCAGAGAGTCGTAATGATAACAAGTGATAGGTGTTTTTTGGAATATATCATCTATAGAATTGATATTATTTTTTACAAAGTTTGCCGCATCACTTCTAAATTTTTTACAAAACTCCTCGGAATCACAACCAAAAGAATTTTTTTCTTTTGCGTATCTTTCCCTGACTTTTTCCGTATATGGTGAGTAAAAGTTTATCCATCTCCAATTCCCACCTGTGATCATCAAGATTCCTTTTTTAATCCTCTTATCGAGAGCTAAAGCCATTGTACCAATGATTCCTCCAAAAGATACCCCCATTAAGTACAAGTGATTTTCGGAAAAATCATCGAAGGTTTCAAGTAAATCTATTGTCCTTCGAACGTCTTTTACAGAATTGTGAAAAAGTATGGTGCATTCCTTTGGCTCGGGTGAATAATAAGGGTCACCATCTTCTATATCATTTGGTTTTCTACTTAGATGGTAAGGAAGGATCACAACACTTGTTCTGTAGCCAAATTTCTTAAAATACCTCCCGTACCATTCAAGGTATGGAACGTTGTTGGGTCCAATACCGTGCAGAAAGACTATATCTCCTTTAACTTTTTGTTCTGGTTTAAACATATGAATGACCTGAGTTTCGTTCTCTTTGTAGATAGGGTCAGTATATACCGTGTCGAAAGTATAAACAGAATAATCGTTTTCATCTCTTACTTTGTAATTTATTGGGGTTTTAGGATAATTAAAAATATAGTCCGTTGTTCATCACCTCGTGTTTTAAACGTGAAATTGATATTTATATATCTCTATTTTACAAAATTATATTTACTTCTTCTTAAAAGAAATATTATAAAATTCTGTTATTATAATAAAAAATACCTATATAGGGTATAGGAGGTGGAAGAACAACATGCAACATGTAAAGATAAAGGTTTATACAACTCCAAGTTGTCCTTGGTGTAGAAAAGCCAAATCGTATTTTAGAGGTTTAGGAATAAAATTTAAAGAAGTTGATGTTTCAAAAGATGCAAAAGCGGCAGAAGAATTAGTTCGAAGAACTCATCAAATGGGGACACCGGTAATTCAAATTGGAAATCATTATATAATCGGTTTTGATAAAAACAAAATAGATAGTATGCTTGGAATAAACTAAAACAATAATTTCAACAATAATCAAAAAGTAACTTTTTGTTATTCTTTGTGTTATTTGAATATGTTATCTTATAACAAAGTTAATTATTTAAAGCGGAGGCGCAACCGAGAAGAGTAACTTCTTCTGTTTGTAGAGGGTATTTTAGAAGAAGCGAAAGGCGAGGTTGCCGAAGAAGTAAGAAGAAAGCCCTCATCTTCTGACTTCTGGGTATGTGGGGAATACCTACATAACTGTCACGTGAAGAACGTGGAGAGCCGCTGAAAATGGGAAAAAATATTTTCTTATTATTAAGACCTCTCCACTGTGAGAGGTCTTCGATTTTTTGGAGGTGCTTTTTTTGAAAGTCGGAGTTGTAGGAGCTACCGGTGAGGTAGGAAGAACATTTTTAAAGTTATTTGAAGAATACAAACTAATAAACGAAATTTCCGAATTGCGTTTGTTTGCATCGGAAAGGTCTCAAGGGCAAGAGATCGAGGTCGGTTCTAAAAGATATACCGTGGAAAAGCTACAAGAAGAAAATATGAAAGAGAAGTTTGATTACCTTTTTTTCTCGGCAGGCGCCTCGGTGTCAAAAAGATTCGCTCCCATAGCACAAAAATCCGAAAATGTTGTAATAGACAATTCTTCACAATTTAGGATGGACGAAACGATTCCACTTGTTGTTCCAGAAATTAATGCAGAGTTGTTGAAAAATTATAAAGGAATAATTGCAAACCCTAACTGTTCAACCATTCAAATGGTTTTGGCCCTTAATGGCATACATCGTGAGTTAGGTTTAAAAGAGATAGTTGTCTCTACATATCAGGCAGTATCTGGCGCTGGAAACAAGGGTATAATCGAACTTTTAAACCAAGAAAAAGGGATAAACGAAGTGAAACATTTTCCAAGGGTTATAAAGAACAACGTTATACCATTGATAGGAGAAAAAAAAGAGAATGGGTCTACTTTTGAAGAAGAAAAGATGATAAACGAAACTAGAAAAATTTTTTCTGATAAAGAGATGAAAATATTTCCAACCACCGTTAGAGTGCCTGTACTCTACGGACATTCTGAATCGATTTTCTTCAGAACAAAGTTGGATTCTTCTGTTGATGATATTATAAAATTGGTTGAATCAACTCCAAACGTCGAGTACAACGAGGAAAAAATCACCCCCGTAGAAGTTGCGGGAAGTGATATTACATTTGTCTCTAGAATAAGAAAGATCGAAGAAAAAACCTTTTTGATGTGGGTTATAGCGGATAATATAAGAGTTGGTGCTGCTACCAATGCAATTAGAATACTTCAAAAACACAGGGAATTGAACTGAGGTGCAGGGATTGAAAAAAGAACTTCCCTTTTCAGAGAAAGAGTTAAATACTTTATTAAAGAGCGTACAAACACCTTTTTATCTCTACGATGAAGAAGGTATAAGAAATAGAATAAGAACATTAAAAGATGCTTTTTCTTGGGCTGATTTCAAAGAGTTTTTTGCTGTGAAGGCAACCCCTAATCCCAACATATTAAAGATCACAAAAGAAGAAGGTTGTGGAGTAGATTGCAGCTCAATGGCAGAACTGGTGGCAGCAGAAAAAAGCGGGTTCGTGAATAGTGAGATTCTCTTTACATCCAATGATACCCCATTGCAAGAGTATGAAAAGGCTTTATCTTTAAACGCTATTTTGAATCTTGACGATGTAAGTCACATTGATTTATTAAAAGAAAAGCATGCGTTGCCTGACTTGATGTCCATCAGATATAATCCAGGCGGGGATTTTGGGAACGAGATAATAGGGAATTTAAAGGAATCAAAATTTGGAGTACCAAAAAAAGATCTTATAAATGGTTTCGCGAGACTTAAAGATTATGGGGTTAAAAGATTCGGACTGCATGCGATGTTGATCTCAAACGAATTGAACCCTCAAAATATCATAAAAGTCGCCCAATTTCTTTTTGAAACCGCTGTGGAAGTGAATAAAAAATTGGGGATAGATTTTGAATTCATTAATCTCGGTGGCGGTTTTGGTATACCTTATAAACCTGAAGAAAAGGAACTTGATATATACTACATATCACGTCAAATAAAAAAAATGTATGAGGATATTTTACTGGAAAATGGACTAAAACCTCCAAAGATATATATGGAGCATGGGAGATACATCACGGGTCCTAATGGTTACCTCATTACAAGAGTCTTGCATATAAAAGATTCTTACAAAAAATATGCGGGAATTGACGCTAACTCTGCAAATTTATTGAGACCCGCTATGTACAAGGCTTATCATCATGTAACGGTTTTAAATAAAAACTCTGATGAAAAAACAGAGTTGTACGATGTAGTGGGATCGTTATGCGAAAACAACGACAAACTCGCAACAAATCGATTATTACCAAAATTGGAACGAGGAGACGTCTTAGTTTTTCATGATGTTGGTGCACATGGATACTCCATGGGATATAACTATAATGGAAAATTAAGATCTGCTGAGTATTTGTTCACCAAAGATAGAGAATTCAAAATGATAAGAAGAGCCGAAACGTTGGATGATTACTTTGCAACTTTCAATTTCTAATCCAATTGTGGGTGGGGAGCAGATTTTAAGAACCTCAGGTCCCTTCCATAATGGTAAGCAAGCTGGGTTAAAGGGACCGCAGGTCCCTTCCTTAAAAACGGGCGGGCCGCGGGGTGAAAGGGAAAGATCTCTTTTCCTTATGGGTGGGCTGCGGGGCGAAGGGGCGCAAATAACGACTAAGCGCAGCTTACAAAAAAATGTTTTAAAAGGGTCACAGGGCGGAGCCCTATCCCACCAGGGTCTAAGGGACCGCAGATCCCTTCCATAAAACGGGTGGGGAGCGGGGTGAAAGGGCGCTATCAAAATCTAAGCGCAACTTACAAAAAAATTGTTTTAAAAGGGTCACAGGGCGAAGCCCTCCCCCACCAGGGTCTAAGGGACCGCAGGTCCCTTCCTTAAAACGGGTGGGAAGCGGGGTGAAAGGGCGCTAACAAAGTCTAAGCGCAGCTTACAAAAAAATTGTTTTAAAAGGGTCACAGGGCGAAGCCCTCCCCCACCAGGGTCTAAGGGACCGCAGGTCCCTTCCTTAAAACGGGTGGGAAGCAGGGTGAAAGGGCGCTATAAACAGAGATATAAAACTTTAAAGGAGGAATTCCAAATGTTTACTGGTGTTGGAACAGCTATTATCACACCTTTCGACAAGGAAACAAACGTCGATTATAATTCATTAAAAACTTTTGTTAAATATCAGCTTGATAACGGTGTTGACAGTTTAATAGTTTTAGGAACTACTGGAGAAGCACCTGCTATTGAAGAGGAAGAAAGAGAAAAAATAGTCAACACCGTAGTAGAAATTGTCAATAAAAAGGTTCCCGTTATTGTGGGAACGGGGACAAATAACGTGAATCACGTTTTGAAAAACAATAAATTGGCTGAAAGTGCTGGTGCAGATGGTTTATTAATCGTCACCCCTTACTACAATAAGAGCACGCAAAAAGGATTGGTAGAGTATTTTAAGTACATCTCTGAAAGAACAACTTTACCAATAATAATGTACAACGTTCCTTCGAGAACTGGCATGAATATAAATCCAGAAACAGCCGTTTCTATCCACGAAAACTGTAAAAATGTAATAGGGGTGAAAGAGGCGAGCAGTAATATATCACAAATAGTAGAATTATTTTCAATAAAACCAGATTCTCTTAAGGTATTTTCCGGAAACGATGATCAAGTTCTTCCTATAATGAGCTTAGGTGGAGATGGGCTTATCTCAGTTACATCCAATGTTGCCCTAAAATCTTTCGTTGAATTGACTCATAGCATTCTTAACAACGATTTAGAAAAGGCAAGAAAATTAAACAATCAATTTATGAAACTCAACAAACTATTGTTCAAAGAGGTCAACCCCATTCCTGTCAAATACGCCGTTTCTTTGTTAGGTTTATGTGAAAATGTCGTGAGATTACCATTGGTAAAAGCAAGCCAAGAAACAGAGAAACTTCTCAAAGAAGAGATGGAAAGGTTGAATCTCCTATGAAGATAGGCATAGTCGGATACAAAGGACGAATGGGAAAAGAGATAAAAGACCTCTTTGAGGAGAAGAACCATGAATTTGTCTGGGGATACGATAAAGATGGTGAGCATTTTCAAGAAAAACCCCAAATTATTATCGATTTTTCACTTCCCGAAGTTTTTGAAAAAACTGAAGATTACGTGAAAAAATTTAAAGTTCCATTGATCATTGGAACAACAGGGCTTCAAGATGAGCAGATTGAAGCTTTAAAGGCTTTAGCTAAAGATGTACCTGTAGTTCAAAGCTACAACTTTTCGATCGGCATACAATTGTTTCTAAAGATGGTGGACTTTTTGAAAGATAAAATCGACGGGTGGGATATTGAGATAGTTGAAACACATCATAGATTTAAAAAAGATAAGCCTTCTGGAACAGCCAAGATGATAAAAGAAAGCTTGGATAAAGATGTACCTATAAGCTCATTAAGGTTGGGGAATGTAGCAGGAGATCATGTATTGTACATGGCGAACTTGGGCGAAGTTCTCGGTATTTCTCATAGGGCTTTATCAAGAAGAGCCTTCGCAGAAGGGGTCCTTAAGTCCGCAGAGTTTGTAACCAACAAAAAGAATGGGTATTTTACCTTTACAGATGTAATTTAAGCGGATCAGGTCACAGGGCGGAGCCCTCCCCCACTAGGGTCTAAGGGACCGCAGGTCCCTTCCATAAAATGGGTGGGGAGCGGGGCGAAAGGGCGCTAAAACAGTTAATAGGAGGTCATCATGAACACCGAAGAAATAATAAATTTAATAGCAACCTCAAAGAAAAAGAATCCTTTAAAGGTTTACATTAAAGGTAACCTCAAAGAAGTAGATTTTTCCAATGTAGAATTTTATGGTAACGATGAATTCGGAATTTTGTTTTGCGAAGAAGAAGATTTCAAAACAATTTATGAGAATAATAAAGATTCTATAATTAATTACAGGATAGAAAGAGATAGAAAGAATTCAGCTATACCTTTGGCAGATTTATCTAAATACAACGCGAGAATAGAACCAGGTGCTATAATAAGGGATCTTGTGGAGATAGGCGACGGTTGTGTTATTATGATGGGTGCCGTCATCAATATAGGAGCTTGTATTAAAGAAAACACCATGATAGATATGAATGTTGTTATAGGAGGAAGGGCTCAAATAGGTAAAAATTGCCATATTGGTGCAGGAGCAGTTATAGCAGGAGTAATAGAACCACCAAGTGCTCAACCAGTGGTGATTGAGGATAATGTTCTTATTGGAGCTAACGCAGTGATATTAGAAGGGGTCAAAGTAGGTGAGGGATCAATAATCGGAGCAGGTTCTGTTGTAATTTCTGATGTCGAACCTTACTCTGTGGTAGCAGGAGTCCCTGCAAAATTCATTAAGAAGGTTGACGATAAAACAAAAGCCAAAACGCAACTTATAGAAGGGCTTAGAAAACTGAAATAATTTATTTATATAAATTTACCGGGGTGGATTATTAATGAAATTGATAGTTCAAAAGTACGGAGGAAGTTCTCTTGGGGATTCTGAAAGGTTGAACAATGTTGCCAAGAGAATATGTAACAAAGTAGAAGAAGGGTTTAAAGTATTAGTTGTGGTTTCTGCAAGAGGAGAGACCACCAATAGGTTGATAGCATTAGCTAAAGAAACAGTTAAAAATCCTGAGCCACGAGAATTGGATATGCTTTTAGCTACAGGAGAACAGATCAGTGCCTCTCTGTTATCGATGATGTTGAACGATAGAGGTATCAAATCAAAATCCATGAATGCCTTTCAATTAGGTTTATTGACTACTTCTGACTATAATGAGGCTCAGATCAAAGCAATAAATAAAGAAACAATCCACAAAAACCTTACAAACAATGATGTTTTAGTTATTACAGGATTTCAAGGTGTTACAGAAGAAGGAGATTTAACAACCTTGGGAAGAGGGGGTTCTGATACTTCCGCGGTGGCTTTAGCCGCTTCTTTAAACGTTAAATGTGAAATTTACAGTAATTTTGCCGGTATTTATACCGTTGATCCAAAGATTTATCCCCAAGCAAAAAAATTAAAGTACGTTACTTACGATGAAATGCTAGAAATGGCGGCTTTAGGAGCAAAAGTATTGCACCCAAGGTCGGTAGAAATCGCTAAAAAGTTTAATGTGGAGTTATACTGTGCATCGTCTTTTTCAGATGAGGAGGGAAGTTACGTGGTCGATAATTACAACGAATATATAGAAGAACCTGTTTTAACCGGTTTAAGTGTGGATGAAAATCAAATTCAAGTCACTATTTTTAATCTTCCAACGGGCCATTTTTTTATTAATAAAATTTTTGAAATCGCCGCCAACAAAAACTTAAATATAGACATGATATCCATCATAAAAAACAATGAAAAAGTTGATATCTCTTTCAGCATCGTAGACAGTGTAATCGATAATTTTAGAGAACTTTTAAATGAATCCCTTAAAAATTATCAAGAGAATTTTATCGATTTTAAAAATGATTTAGTTAAAATCTCAGTAGTCGGAATAGGTATGAAAAAGGCAAGAGGGGTGGCTTCCCGGTTTTTTAAGGCTATTGAAGATATCCCTATTTTTTTGGTGACTACTTCGGAAATAAAAATTTCATGTTTGATTCCAAAAGAGTATAAACAAAAAGCTGTTGAAAGTTTAGCAAAGGAGTTTGATTTATGAGCCTACTAAAAGTCTACAACCCATTTCCAATAAAAATAGATAGAGCGGAAGGTTGTTACATTTACGATAAAACAGGGGAAGCGTTTTTGGACACATTTGCTGGAATAGGGGTAATGAGTTTTGGGCATTCTTACCCATCTTTGTTACAAGCTTTGAAGGAAAAGATGGATAGATATATGCACACCTCTAATTTTTTTCTCGATGAAGATGCCATTTTCGTATCAGAAAAACTAGTTAATTTCACGGGGAAGAATGGTACAGTTTACTTCAGTAATTCTGGAGCAGAGGCAACAGAGGCTGCTTTAAAAGCTATTAAAAAAAGAGCAACAGATAGAAGGAATAAGATCGTTTTTTTCGAGAATGGTTTTCACGGTAGAACTTTAGGTGCACTTTCTATAAACGGTTTTAAAGATCTAAGAAAGCCCTTTGAACCTTTGCTTCCCAACACTATAGAACTGAAGTATAACGATGTTGAGGATTTAAGTAGATACTTCGATCTATTTGGAGAAGAAACGTTGGCTGTTTTTGTAGAACCGATTCTGGGATCAGGCGGAATAGTATCAATCAAACCAGAATTTGCATCTTTGATAGAGGACTTAAAAAGGAAATATAATTTTATTTTAGTCTGCGATGAGGTTCAAGCTGGACTTGGGCGAACGGGAAAAATTTTTTCATACCAGCATTTTGGGCTATCTCCTAATATTATAACCATTGGGAAATCCATAGGCGGCGGTTTACCTTTGGGAGGTACGATATTTCTTGAAAATCTATCTCAGGCTTTTGAAAAAGGAGAACACGGCTCAACTTTTGCTCCAAATCCTGTAGCCCTTGCGGGAGCTAGGTTCGTTGTGGAAAACATCCCTTCTCTTCTGAAAGATGTTGAAGAAAAAGGAAATTACATAATGCAATATTTAAAAGAGAAAAATTTTGAAAAAGTAAAAGAAGTTCGAGGTAAAGGTTTGATGATTGGCATAGAGTTAAAAGAAGAGGACCCTCAAATGAGGGAAAAAGGTCTACAAGAGGGCCTTTTGTTGAATGTACTTCATAATAGTGTGATTCGTCTACTGCCTCCTTTAAATATTGAATATAACGATATCAAAAAGATGTTGACAAAATTAGAGAAGGTTTTAAAATGATCCTTTCACCGTACGAATTGAGACATAAAATACATGAGAATCCAGAATTATCTCTTGAAGAGTATCAAACTACAGAATTATTGGAAAGAACCATAAAAGAAGCCGCTTCCTTTTACAATGTTGATATTAACGTATATAAACCTTTAAAAACTGGACTTATTGTTGAGTATAATGGTGGTGGCAGTGGCGATGAGTACCTTCTTTTTAGGGCAGATATCGATGCTTTAAACATAAAAGAAAAGACCAACGTTGATTTCAAATCAAAAAACGAATACATGCACGCATGTGGTCATGACGTTCATACTGCTATCTTGTATGGTTTTTTTATCAACGTAATAAAAAATAAAGTAAAGAAAAATATAATATTTTTATTTCAACCTGCAGAAGAATCAAAGGGTGGAGCCCAAAAGGTCATCGAAAGTGGAATATTGGATAAATTCAATATAAAAGCGGCTTTTGCACTACACGTCAACGATGACTTCCCCCTGGGGACCATCGCTTCAACGCGTGGTACACTTTTTGCTTCAGCCCTTGAGTTCTTTGTGAATTTTGAAGGGGTTTCCTCACATCTTGCCTTTCCTCATCAATCTAAAAATGCGTTGAACGCCCTTCGCATATTTTTAGATGTGTTGGATAAACTACCAAAAGATCCTATGGAGCCTTTTGTAATTGGCGTTGGTAAAGTAAATGCTGGTAGCGCGATCAACATTCTACCAGGGAACTCCCATGTTGAAGGAAGTATCAGAGGTGTTAATTCCGAAAATAGCCTAAAATATTTCGAAGATATGAAAAATATACTGTCAGGGATAAAGACCATGACAGGGGTTGATTATTCGTTAAGCAAAGGGTCTTTCTATTCGGAAGTCGTTAACGATTCATTGCTATACGACAAATTTATTCCTAAACTCTCAAAAACATTTAATTTTATTGACTGTGGCCTAAAAATGACGGGTGAGGATTTTGGCTTTATATCAAAAAAATATCCCGCACTAATGTGTTGGTTAGGGAGTTCCAAAGGCGAACACCACGGTCTTCATAACCCTGAATTTTTGCCTCCCGATGAGGTAATAGATGTTGGGATCAAGGTTTTTGAAACATTTTTAGATTAAGGATTCAATTCAAAAAAACATCTGGCTAGTTCAAAATCCTCTTTTTTCGTTAGTTTGATGTTATTTTTGTGATCTTCCACAATCGATGTTTCATAACCAGCATGAATAAATATAGATGCGTCATCTGTGAAGGAAGATAAGATCTTTTCCACATTTTGATAAGCTTTAAGTAATTTGGCAAAATCGAAAGTTTGAGGGGTATGATGCAGATAAATCTGGGATCTTTCTAAAGTTTTTAAAATCCGACCGTTATTGACTTGAGAAACCGTGTTTTCTGCCATTTCTGCCAAAACAGCCCCTCCTATTTCTTTTGCTTTGTAGATGCTTTCATCTATTTTTTTAATATCAACGAAAGGTCTTACGGCATCATGAATGCAAACTAAATCAGGCTTATTATCTTTTTTATTCAAATACAACAGGGCGTTATAAACGCTTTCTTGTCTACTGCTTCCGCCAATTACCACATTCTCAAATTTTGAGAAGATTTTAACCTCTTTTTCTGTTAAATCTACGTAGTTTCTATGAGATACGACGAGGAACTTATCTATTAATTTTGAATTCTGGAATTTTTCAGCCGACATACTCAATATAGTTTTGTTTTTTAATTTTACAAATTGTTTTGGAATTTCAAATCCTGCTCTTTTTCCTTCTCCAGCTGCTACTATAATTGCATAAACCATTTTCTCCACCCTTTATTATTTTTTGTATTTTTAAAAGATAGGTTTAGTAGAACTTCATCTTTTTTTTAAACAATTAATTTTACATTTGATATAATAGATTGATAAACTTATTATAATATATTTTTGGCAGAATTGTGCGGGGTGGGTCACAGGGCGAAGGATCCTTTTTCCCCTTTCCTTCTGGGCGGGCAGCGGGGCGAAGGGGCGCTAACAAAGTCTAAGCACAGCTTACAAAAAACCTACAAAAAAATTGTTTTAAAATAGGTCACAGGACAGAGCCCTTTTGCAGATTTGTGCAAAAAGTTTTTTTAAAATAAACTTTGATTTTGAACTTGGGGATCTTAAGGGGTTTACCCCTTAACGTCCAAGGGTGGGCTGCTGGGCGAAGGGGAGCTAATATAATAGAAGACAGCAAATACACTTTCAAGGAGTGATGGCAATGTTGGTAGTAGGAATCGATTTGGGAGGCACTGAAATAAAAGCTGGATTAGTCGATGAAAAAAAAGGAATAATTAAAAAAATTTCTAGGCCTACAGAAGTTGAAATGGGAAATGCCCAGGTAATAGCTAATATAACAAAAACGGTGAAAGAATTAGCGGAAAAAACTGAATTTTCCGCAATCGGAATAGGTTCACCAGGTTCAATAGATAGAAAAAATGGAATTGTGAGATTTTCCCCAAACTTTCCAAATTGGCGCAATTTTGAATTGGTTCGTTTGATAAAAGAAAATATAGAAGTTGACGTCTTTTTAGAAAATGATGCAAATGCCTTTGCACTTGGAGAATGGTATTTTGGAAAAGCAAAGGGTTTGCACGATTTCATCGCTTTAACCATAGGAACAGGCATAGGTTCAGGCGTTGTTTGTAACAACACATTTTTAACGGGTAAAGATGGGTTAGCCCCAGAATTGGGACATGTTGTAGTTGTACCAAATGGCCCACAATGCGGTTGTGGTAATAGAGGATGTGTAGAAGCTACTTCTTCTGCCAAATATATAGCATTAGAAGCCAAAAATTTGATAGATAGATATCCGGATAGCCTTGTATTAAAATTAGCCGGAAAAAAAGAAAAAATTGAATCAAAACACGTTTTTCAGGCTTATGAAAAAAATGATCCCCTTGCCAGTGTAGTTTGTAATTTTGCCATCGATGCACTCGCAAGGGCTATTGGAGGCTATGTTCATGCCTTCAATCCTGAAAAAATAATAATCGGCGGGGGATTAAGTAGAGCTGGAGATGCTCTCTTTGTTCCCTTAAGAGAAATGACGAAAAAATATGTTATGAGCAGTTTCGTCGACACTTACACCATAGAACAATCATCTTTAGTGGAAGATGCGGGCATTTTAGGGGCAGCATCTGCAGCCTTTTATGCCGAAGAAAACCCTTTTAGTTCATAACCAAGAATCTCTTATCTAGAACCGAAAGAAACTTTCACAGGCATTTATTCTTGCTGTATAAAATGAAGATAAATGCAAAAAAACCACATATATATTATAACCGTCAATAATGACGGGAATTTTCAACATCTAATTCACTTTAAAAAGCAAGTATAACTCCGCCTTCATTAGCATAAACTGTACTTATCCCTGCAGTTTCCACAATAATTATATCTCTGAAATTATATCTTTTAGCTGCCTCTTTTTTAATATACTCGGCTCTCTCGAGAGCATTGCAATGAGCAATTCCTAAAACTTTATCTTTCAAATTATTCCCCACTTCTCCTATTTTATCAATTAGCTTTTTAATCGCATTTTTGCTTCCTCGTGCTTTATCCAATAAAGTTATAGTACCTTCTTTAGTACCTGCCAGAATAGGTTTTATATTCAAAAAAGAGGCAAATTGACCTTTCAATTTCCCCATACGTCCTGCTTTGATAAGGTTATCTAGCGAATCAAGCACAAATAAGGTCTGCATCTCTTCTATATATTTTTCTGCTTTTTTTATTATTTCTTCCCTACCGAGTTTTGCTTCAATTAATTCACCAATTTTGTAAGCAATCATTGTTTCACCGACAGAAGCGCTAAAAGAATTGAACACCTTCACGAATTTGTCTTTAGCTTCTTCCAATAAAATATTCTTAGCGAGAACCGCATTCTGGTAACTCGAACTTAACTCCTTAGATAATGTAACTACAAAGGTATTTTCATATTTCTCGAATAAATTTAGAAATGGAAGAGGCCCCGGGCTGGCAGTTTTAGGGACTTCGGTAGAGTTTCTCATTGCCTCCAGTAGTTTTTCACGGTCTAGATTCTCATCATCTATAAAATGCTGATCACCAACATCAATAAATAATGGAACTGTCGATATATCAAATCTTTCTTTAATTTCTTTTGTTAAATAACAACAACTGTCAACTACTATTTTAAACTTCACTATTTTATTCCCTCCATTGAGCTTAATTATATTTAATCAGCTTCAGTGAATATTATACCAATATATCATGAAAAATCGTCTTTTTAATTAAATTTTTACTTATAAAAATATTTTAAAATCAATTAATCAAAGGATATCTCCCAAGGGATAAAAAGATCTCAAACTACGGTGTAAATCACTCCCCCTTGGTTTAAGGGACCGCGGGTCCCTAGCTTAGAAGAGTGGGCAACCGGAAATATTAAAGGAATGGGGCCAGGCATAGCAGAAATGGAATTTACAGAACGGGGGTCTGAAACTTTAGTTGCATTTATGATGGATAAAACAGAACCAGGTTCTTTTAACTTCCCCATATACAAAATTTTTGCGGATCCATTCAATACTGCAGGATTGATTATTGACCCTTTGCTAATTGATGGATTTATATTTGAAGTGTGGAATATAAAAGAAAGAAAAAGAATTTTTCTCAAATGTCCCGAAGATTTGTATCTTTTATTATCTTTGATAGGTGCAAAAAGCAAATATGTTATAAAAAGGGTTTTTCCCAAGGATTCTAGCCCTCTACCTAAAGATGAACCCGTTGCAGTAGTAAGCACAGAAAAGCGGTTCTTTATCGCTGAAAAATATGTAGGGAAAGACGATCCAGTAGCATTGGTAAGAGCACAATCGGGTTTACCAGCTTTGGGAGAGGTCTTAGAACCCTTTAGCGTACCTTATTTAGTCAGTGGATGGATGCGTGGTTCACATAACGGCCCTTTAATGTCCGTTTCTTTCAAAAATGCTCAATGTACACGATTTGATGGGCCACCTCGTGTAATTGCAGCAGGCTTCCAGATAAGTCACGGTAATTTTATCGGTCCTATAGATTTGTTTGATGATCCTGCTTTTGACCTCTCTCGGAAAAAAGCTTTAGAATTAGCAGATTACCTAAGGTTACAAGGTCCTTTCGAACCACACAGGCTTCCACCTGAAGAAATGGAATATACTACCCTCCCAGGAGTATTAAAAAAGCTTGAAACAAGGTTTGAAGAATTGGAATAATAATTTCTCTTATGAGGTAACTCCCGAAGCAGCATGCGGGAGTTACTTTTTTATGCAAATTAATCAATAACTTTAAAAATTTTAATAAAATACTTGACTTTTTTAATGTTATATAATATAATTCTTGTAGAATATTTATTATTATATTGAAAATATTAAAGGAGGAGATAAAATGTCAAATTCAACCGGCGGGTTACAACTTTTAATAAAAAACCGTAATTTTCTACTTCTTTTTTTCGGTAGGCTAGTATCCAGTGTCGGATCTGCTATTTTTATCATAGCTATTCTTTGGTCGGCTGCAGCTGAGATAGGCGGGGTAGGTGCAGTTAGTACTGTTTTAAGTACTATAGCTGTTACGAATATTATCTTTTCTCCTTTTGCAGGTGTTTGGGCAGATAGATGGAAAAAGAAAAATATCCTTGTTATAACTGATTTAATAAGTGGCGGAATCCTTATTTTGCTGGGTATTTTCTTTGGAACATATTTCTATCAAATTTGGGTATTGATAATAACCATTTTTGGATTACAGATCTGTGGTACTTTATTTGGTCCTGCGTTGTTGTCTTTAATCCCGATTATGGTAAACGATAATGAGCTTTCTCAAGCTAATGCCATGATTTCAATGACAGATAGACTTTCACAACTTATTGGGATGGCTATCGGCGGTGTGATTGTGTCTTTAGTGGGAATAAAATGGGCAATTTTAATCGATGGGATGACTTTTATTTTCTCGGCAGTCTCTGAAATGTTCATAAAAGCGGAAGAAAAAGGCAGAAAAGAAGAGGAAGTTAGGAAAACTGGTTTGGTTTTTTCGGATATAAAAGATGGTTTTAAAGTGATATGGTCCAATGTTCAACTTAAAGGGTTGATAACCTTAGAAACTTTAGATGATTTTTTTGGAACCACTATATTCGTTTTCTTACCTGTGTTGGCTAGTGAGATACTGAAAGTAGGTCCTGGTGAGTATGGAATTATGCAAACGATGTTGGGAGCAGGTTCTTTTATTTCCGCCCTAGTTCTATCATCCATTAAAGAAATAAAAATGAAGTACGTAGCACTAATGTTATCCTCAGTTTTGGCAGGAGTATTCCTGGCTTCTCTTGGTATAGTTAACAGTTATATTTACGTATTGATTGCTTTGTTGATGTTAGGTGTTATGACTGAGATAGGAAATATTAATGAAAATCTTTTGATTCAAAGAATTACCCCTGAAAACACAAGGGGACGAGTTTTTGCGTTGCGATCAACGATAGATAATTCGTTAAGGCCTTTTTCTTATGCTTTTGCTGGGATAATGGCAACATTTTTTTCATTGAAAAGTTTGTTCTTTGTGTTTGGAATAATAACTAGCATACTTGGAATATTTTACCTAGTGATACCTAATCAATTGAAAAAACGGAATGTTTCCTAAAAATTTGACGTTCTTTCGAAAATATGATATAATTTTTTTGAAGTAAACCGGAGCGTAGCGCAGTTGGCAGCGCGTCAGCATGGGGTGTTGAAGGTCGCTGGTTCAAATCCAGTCGCTCCGACCAAGAATACGGGGTTGTTCCCCGTATTTTTTTAAACCCTAGATTATTATTCTACCAAATTTTTCTTCAACGATTTCTTTAATATCCTTTTTGTTCACAGCTTTTATATATTGGCTTACTGGGAATATCCTATGTCCTCGTTTTAACGCATCTTCTATCGTTGCTATTACGCATACGTCTCCTGCTAAGCCTAAAACCACTAAATTTTCTATCTTATGCTTTCTCAAAAGTTCGTCTAATTCTGATTCAATTCTTCTTTCACTGTCTTTGTAAAATGCTGAATAGCTATCTCCATCCACTTCTTCGCCTTTTTTTATAACGAAATCATAAGTATTTATAAATAGTTGATTCCCATAAGTACCTTTTATGCAATGAGGAGGCCATTTTTCAAAAGATATGTGATTTTCAGGGTGATCATCCATACTTGCAAAAATCTTAAAATTTCTCTCTTTCATTAAAGTCAAAAACTCGTTTACCTGATCTATCCACTCTTCATTTGTTCCAACTACTGGAAGTTCGTTAGAACATCTTTCGGTAAATCCGTTTTGACAATCAACACACAATATTGCAGTATTTGAAGGAGATAATTTTAATGTGTTTACTATATAATTAGTAAACTCGTAAGGTGTTTTGTTGTTTTCAACCATTTGTGATCCTCCTTTGAAAGTTTATTATACAGCGCCCCTTCGCCCCGCAGCCCGCCCATTTAAGGAAAGGGCCTGCGGTCCCTTAGACTTTGCAGTCAAACTTATAAGGATAAAAAAACTCCCCTCTTCGCCCGGCTCGGTCTGAATTTTAGTCACTGATCTTAAATTTGACCAATCCCAAATATTCATGCCAAGCTGACGAAGTTGCTTCTAGGAATCTCATATTGGGCAAGAAATCATACCATTTCAATTCCTCTCGCGAAATCTTATAATCTGTAGGAACGGGAACAACATCGATGTTTGTGTAACTTTCGAAATAATTCATAGCTCTTGTTAAATGTATTGCGCTGGTGACTAAGTATATCTTTTGTACTTCATAATCTTCCAATAGTTTAAGCGTAAACTCCGCATTTTGCTTGGTGTTTTTGGCAAGTGGTTCTACATAGATATCGTTTGGTTTGACTCCCATTTTTAACAATTCTTCTTTCATTATTTGAGCTTCAGGTATCTCGGTGCCTAGTAGTTTCCCACCTGTTACAACTATGGGAACCTGTAAATTTTGGTAAAGCAAGAAACCTTCATATACTCTTTTCATAGCACTATCAGATAATTCTCCAGATCCTTTTCTTGGAGTTTCGGGAATTATTCCTCCTCCAAGTACAACTATTACCCCTTTTTCTTGTGTATTATCCAACAGAGAAACATCCACTGGAGGATATCTATTTTCCAGCGGTAAAACGATTATTTTTGCAAACCATCCAGAAGAAAATATATAGATTACAACGCAAAGGGTTAAAAGAGGAAAAGATAGTTTCTTCTTCCTTATTAACCAGATAATTAAAAATATTATGCCGAGTGAGATAAAAATACCTGGAATTTCTATAAAAGATGTAAAAATATCATAAAATATGATAAACCCCCCTAAAAATATATAAAGTGAATGTACTCAACATTACATAAAATCCTAATGGAACCTTCTTGATTTTCTTTTCTATGTTCGATAAAATAATTAGAATTATGCTAACAATTATGACGGGAAATATATAAATACCAATAAGAAGAGAAAGGACTGATAGAAACTTCACGTCTCCAAAACCCATTTTCCCATTTCGCCAATAATAAAAGGTAATTAAAAAGATAATGATAGTAAAAAAAAGATTAAAGTAATCAAAGTTGAGTAATGCAATTACCAAAATAGCTACTATTCCTAAATCAGGAATGATAAAGGTAAAATAATCATATAGCCCTATATACAAAAGGCTATTAGCAAAAAGCAGATTTTGCCAGTTAAAAGAGGTGAGTATGACAAACATATTTACAACTATATAAGACAAAACGATAATTAGAACCTTTTTATTTTTATTCAGTGTTTTTTACACCTTTTCTATTACTTCCATTTCCTCTTTCGTCAAATTTTTGTTCAGAATTTCTTCAAGCCCATAGATGTACCACATGTACTTATCTTTTATTTCTTGATATATACTTTTGGCTTCCTCAAATTTTTTAACCTTTAAATAAGGTATAACCAATAGCAATTTAAAATGTTCATTTTCTTTATCTTGGTCTATATATTTTTCTAAAAAGTTTTGAGCTTCTTTATATTTACCATTTTCAAACATTACTTTAGCCCATACCTCTATGTCGGTTGAATATTCAGGTGTCGTATTGAGAATTTCCTCTTTGAGTTCATTCGCTTCAGTAGTTCTTGATAATTTTTCATAAATAGTACATAACTCATATTTACCCAATACACTGTTAGGGAATCTATTAAGAAATTTTTCTAAAACGTGAGCGGCTTTTTCATAATCCCCTTTTTGCATGTAAGCATCTGAAATCATGAAGTAGGTTACATAATTGTTAGGAGAGAGTTCTAACTCTTTCTTCCAAATAGCAGCTGCTTTTTCGTATTCGCCTAAATTAAAGTATAATTCTCCTAATTCAGACAAAGCAGCTATATTCCAAGGATCTAATTTAACAGCTTTTTCTAAATACTCCTCTCCTTCTTCCATCTCACCTTTTTCTACTAAAACTGAACCCATTAATTCGTAGGCGGGAGCGAAACTCGGATCAATTTTGAGTATAAAATGCACAACATCTTTCACGAAATCGAAGTTCTTTTTATCAGCTTCCAATAAAACCGTATCGAATAGTCCATTCAAAGATATATGTGTTAAGTCGGAGTAATTAATTTGAAACTCAGAAAAATAAGACAAAAATTCGGAAAGAACGAAGGGATAAATCACAAAGCTGGAAGTTAAACCGGGCAAGTATTCTACAAGTTTTTCGATTTTCTTTGTTTCTTCAATAAATTTTGAGTTGTTTTTTAAATCAGCCTTCATTAACTCAAAATCTCCTTCATACAAGAACTCACAAAGCAAGATTGGAAAAGGGGTTAAATCAGTTATTTCAATTTCCTCTTCTCCAAGGTTGAACTTTACTATGTGCTCCATGGGTATCTCCTCCTTTTAGCTAGATGTTGTTGCTTTTATTTTTTATTATACCATAATTAAGATTTATTAAGAAAATTTATTTGCAATATTTTGCACTTAAAATTATAAAAAGCAGGCTTGCGCCTGCTTTCTTAAATATTATGATGTTTATTCAATTTTGATCTCTTTTCCTTCACCTTTAGCTGTCTCAACTTTTGGTATAGTTAATTTTAAAACTCCATTTTCATATTCAGCTTTAATTTTGTCTTTGTCGATATACTCTGGAAGTCTTATAGTTCGTTCAATCCTACCAAAGTATCTTTCTCTCCTATATACGTTCCCTCTTTTTACTTCATCGGATTCTTTTTTTTCTGCGGATATGGTTAATAGATCATTGTTCAATTGAACTTTTATATCTTTTTTGTTTAAACCAGGTAATTCACACTCTACGATGTAATCATCGTCAGTTTCATAAACATCCATCTCACCACGAGAGGTCGTTCCAAAAGGCAATGATCTAAAGAAATCTTCAAACTCTCTATTGAAGAAATCAAAAGGAGATAACAAATCTTCTCTGTTATCTCTATCGTCTCTTCTTCTTTCCAACATTTGTTATCGCCTCCTTTTTCACTGTTTTTCCCATCTTTAGAAACTTGAAAACTTGTTTTAGCGCCCTGAACCCTTTTAAAACTGAAATCTTTTTGAAGATTATAGAGTTTCTAAAATATTTATTTTACTAAAATTTGCGCTCTTTTGCCCCGCTCCTCACTCTTATTTTTGTCTATTGTTGTTTATTATTTTCATTAAAATTATATATCAAAAAAATCGATAATGTCAAGAGCGTTTTTAAAAATGGTTATGATTGTTTTTAATTGATAATAAAAGATTTATATTAATATTAAATTTAATTATAATAAAATATTTAATCACTTGTTATTTAAGAGTGATAATTATTTAAAAATCGTTTCTTTAAGATAATTAAGTAAGTTATAGTTAACCCATCTGAGAGGGTATGTATTATGATTGGATAGATCAAACTATTTGAAATTTGAAAGGTATATCCCAAAATCGATCCCATTATGATTCTTCCTGGCAAAAGACTTATAAATTGTTTTATACTTTCTCTGCCAAAGAAAAGATTGTTTAAGTGAGCGAAAACAAAAATTATTGTTGCTATGATGGTTGCATATTCAATAGAAAAAATTGAACCTGGTAAAAACATTCTTAAATTTCCTTGGATAAATCCTCTATAAAACAATTCTTCGGTAGGGCCTACAACCATCCAAACATGTAATAATATAATTTTGTTATTTCGAAAATTTCCGTAGGGAATCTTCATGAGATCAGAAAAGGACATCTTTCTCATACTACCTAAAGATCCCAATATTAAAACAAAAGAGATTAGAAGCATAATAAACCCTTTTTTAAAATTCCCAGTTTGAAATCCTGCCTGCTGGAAGTTTATTCGTGAAAGATAGATAAGAAAGATTGAAATGGTAATACCGAATATTCCTAAAATTACATTTCCCAAAGAAATACCTTTTCTTTTTAGGAGAAGTCGACCTATTGCATATATTAATAAATAGTAGATAGCAATTAAAATGATAAATTTAATAAAAGCCATTTATTCACCTACTTTTATGGACGTTAAGGGGGGAACCCCCTTAAAAACCCCCAAACTAAAATCAAACCCATTTAAAACATAGTTTGCATACTGCAGCAAACGCTGCCCACCCTTCTTATATATCTTCAATTTAATTATACAATATTAGTATGCTTAACTTCCATCAATGTCATTGAGAAGTGCAACATGGATTATAAAGAAATTTTTATTTATTTGACTTTAGATTTTTTTTAAACTATAATTAGTTGGGGATATCTAATCCCTTCAGAACATTTGTAAAAAAGAATGGTTCCGTTTCGGAGGAATTATATGTCAATATATGCTATAACATCATTAATAGTCTTCATAATAGTCGTGGTAGGAATGGTTTTTCAGAAAATAGATAGAGCACTTATCGCTATGTTGGGGGCTATTTTTCTATTAGGAACAGGGGTATTTCCTAGCCAAATTGGTGCAATAAAAGAGTATGTGGATTATAACACCCTCTTGTTGCTGCTTGGAATGATGATATTTGTGGAAACTTTAAGAAAGACAGGTATATTTACATTCTTAGGCCTCTCTATGTTGAGAATGTTCGGAAATAACACCTACACTTTATTCATTTCTCTAATTTTTTTGGTTGCTTTATTTTCTGGTTTTATTGACAACGTTACGACCGTTTTAGTTTTTATCCCAATGACTTTTGCCATTACTGATTCCTTAAATATTAATTATCTACCTTTTGTTTTAGGGGAAATTTTCGCATCGAATATTGGAGGTATGGCAACAATAATTGGTGATCCTCCTAATATTATGATTGCTTCTGCGGCAGGTTATTCTTTCTCAGAGTTCGCACTTATTATGTATCCTGTTACATTGATCAATTTAATATTCGCCATTCTCTTATTGATATATTTTTTCAAAGAAGACTTATCAATTAAAATAGACAAAGAAGCGATTAAAAACTTTGATGTATCTCACATAGTAGAAAACAAAAAAGAATTTATCGTGTCTATACTTTTGTTTGGAGCAGTTATCCTAGCTTTTGCTTTACAACATGAGTTAAATTTAGAAAGTTCAACCGTTGCCTTAGCTGCAGGTTTTTTCTCGTTATTTATTCTTAGACCGAAGGATTTAAAGGAGACATTATCTAAAGTTGAATGGGAAAACATTTTGTTTTTCTTCGCTTTATTTTTAATAGCTGGTGCACTTGAAGAAACAGGTATCATTAGCGCTTTTTCTAATATGCTTGTTGATTTTGCCGGTAATTCGTTACGCATATTTAGCTTTTTGATTCTAACAATTTCTTCCTTCTTTGCTGGTTTTTTAAATAATGTTCCTTTAACGGCTGCAATGATACCTGTCATTGAAAAATTATCTATTTCTGAGTCTTCCATATTTATTAATCTTGATCCCATTTGGTATTCGTTATCTTTGGGTGCTTGTTTAGGAGGGAACTTAACTCCAATAGCTGCTTCAGCGAACGTTATAGCGTTAGGTCTTTTAACAGAATTTAAAGGAAAAACAATTTCATTTTGGGAATTTTGAAAATACGGTTTGATAATATTATTGGGAAATATAGTAATTTCAGGAATATATGTAAATTTCTTTTTTTTCTGATTACGTAATGGACGGGCTGCGTGATGAAAGGGTCCAGAACTCTCTCCTTAGATGGGCGGGGCGAATGGGGTAGACTCTTTTCATCCTTAGGGGGAGGGGAGTGGGGCAAAGGGCCGCTATCTTTACAGTTTTAAAGTTTCTAATGACAGTAAAATAATAACATCAGGAGGAAGTTTTAATTTATGCCACAAACTGAACTAATAACCCTTATAGTATTTGCAGTAGTATTGTTTTTTATTATCAATCACAAGATAAATAGAACCATTGTTGCTATGTTGGGAGCTTCGGTACTTATTATATTCGGGGTTTTCCCAGACGAGATTGAAGCTATAAGAAATTATGTAGATTTCAACACCCTTCTTTTACTGTTTGGGATGATGCTCTTTGTAAACGTTATTCGAAGAACCAGCCTTTTTTCATATGTTGGCATTAAGACTTTGAGAATATTTGGAATAAACGGATATATGCTGTTTATTTCCTTGACTTTTTTAGTTGCAATAATATCAGGTTTTATTGATAATGTTACTACAATACTTGTTTTTATACCTATTACTTTTGCTATAACGGATTCATTAAAAGTCAATTATTTCCCTTATGTTTTAGGTGAAATTTTTGCATCGAATATTGGAGGGATGGCAACCATCATTGGTGATCCTCCTAATATAATGATAGCTTCAGCTGCAGGATTTTCTTTTTCAGAATTCGCTTTAGTTATGTACCCAATAGCATTAATTAATCTCTTATTCATGGATATGCTCTTTATTTTAGTTTTTAAAAATGATCTTCAAATGAAATTTGATAAAGAGACTATCAAAAGTTTTGATACTTCTCATTTAATTGAAGATAAAAAAAGTTTTTTCCTCTCTATAATCCTTTTTGTAACAGTAATAATTGCTTTTTCGGCTCAACACTTTTTAGGTGTAGAAAGTTCCACTATTGCTATAATAGCAGGGTTCTTCTCTTTACTGATACTAGCACCAAATCAGGTGAGGGATACTTTGAACGAAGTTGAATGGGAAAGCCTTTTGTTCTTTTTTGGTTTATTTCTCATTACAGGAGCGATGGAAGAAACTGGAGTGATAGCTGATTTATCCAATATCATGGTAAAAGTTGCAGGCAATTCAGTTAAATCTTTCTCTATGTTTATTTTACCTGTTGCTAGTTTAATTTCGGGATTCATTGATAATATTCCTTTTACAGCTACTATGATTCCCGTTGTTCAACATTTACAAGTAGTGCAACCAGGTATTTTTAGCAATTTGAGTCCAGTGTGGTATTCGCTTGCGATGGGGGCATGTTTGGGTGGAAATGCAACTTCCATTGGTGCATCAGCTAATATTATTGGGCTTGCAATGCTCACGCAGTTTAAGAATAAAACTATCTTGTTCAAAGATTTTGCTAAATACGGATTATTACTTGTATTAGGAAATATAGTTATATCAGAAATATAT
>NZ_JALY01000095.1:0-3686 GCF_002924615.1 Petrotoga halophila DSM 16923
CACCCTTTTTATCTTCTACTTCAAGGAAAGCAATATAAGTAGAATTATCTTTTGGGAGGTGGAAATAAGTATTGCCGTTTTGGTCTAATTTTAAATCTGTTTCAATAACTTTTTTTTCTGCTTCTTGATCCTCTTTTGATTTTTTTATGATCCTTATAGCAATATTAGAATTTTTTGATAATTTTTTTAGTTTTTTTCGGCTTTTTTCAGAAAAGTTCCAGTAAACATATACCCAGTTAGGATTGACAGGCATTAATTTAAGTTTTTCCCTTTCATACTTTTGAGGAAGCTCTTTTGATTCATTTGATTTTGGAAGCTTTTGTAGATTTTGTAGATTTTTTGGTAATTTTGTATAATCCGAAACTTTCTCAAATCTTTGATTTGGAGATTCTTCTAACCTCTTAACCTCTTTTCTAACTGCCTTTAAAATTTCTTTTTTATTCATATTTCGTTTTAATTTAACACCTAAATTTTTTGCGATATTTCTCAATTCCTGTATTGTAGGTTCATCTGCCCTAAAAGTATCTAACAATTTTTTATCCAATTCCTTTACTTTCATAAAGCACCTCCCAAACTTATAGACACTTTAGAAACTCTAAAACTTTATATATAGCGTCCCTTCGCCCCACAGCCTGCCTTCTAACGAATTTATTTTTAATATTCAATTCCCTACATAATTGTATCATAAGAAAATTAAATAATTTGACAATAGAGAATTAAATATTGACAAAAGAGATTCCTTGTGATATTATATATTTTGAAAAGTAAGGCAGCGGAGCGTAGCGCAGTTGGGAGCGCGCCGGTCTTGGGCACCGGAGGTCGCTGGTTCAAGCCCAGTCGCTCCGACCATTAATGATTTAATGCGGCCGTAGCTCAATTGGTAGAGTATTGGCCTTCCAAGCCAAGGGTTGCGGGTTCGACCCCCGTCGGCCGCTCCAGCGCCTGTAGCTCAAAGGATAGAGCATTGGATTTCTAATCCAAGGGTTGAGGGTTCGAGTCCCCCCAGGCGCACCACACTCTTGGTGGCTGTAGTTCAGTGGAAGAACGCCTGACTGTGACTCAGGATGTCGTGGGTTCAAATCCCACCAGCCACCCCAGCTATAAGAATCCTATCTAGGATTCTTTCTTATTTTCTCCATTATATACATAAACCTCGGTTCCCAAAGACGCTAAAAAATCTATAACTTCCACATCAAAGTTGAACATTCTTATACATCCGTGAGATATCCTTTTGCCTATTTCCCATGGTTTTGTTGTACCATGAATCCCATATTGAGGGTTTGAGAGTTGTATCCATCTTGTTCCCATTCCATTCATTAGAGATCCGGGTGGTATATATTCATCGTACCAATACAATGCAGGGTCTTTCTCTTTGTATGAAATTCGATAGTAACCGGGCGGTGTATAATCACTCATACCAACCGCAACGATATAAGTTTTTAACAACTGATCATGAAAATACAGGTGCATCTTATTTTGCGAAAGGTTTATTTCTAAGCGTAAAGGACTTTCTTCATATTTAACTTGTCCTATCTTTAAAGCTTGTCCAGGATATATCAAAGAAGGATCTTTTAGATCGTTCATGTTGACCAAATCTCCAGGAAGAACTTTGTATTTTTCAGCAATTTTATATAAACTCTCACCTTTTTGCACGATATGGTAACCATATACTTCATGTCTTTGCTTTGGTTTTAAAACGTTCTCGGTAGCTACAACATTTGCCAATTTCAAAAAGGTGACTTTTCGTTCAAAAAGTATTCCATATCTATTTCTAAAAGTAAAAACAGAGTCATAAAACCCATCTTCAAAGTTACCCAGCAGCCTTAAGAACTCATCTGTACCTTCAAAAACGGTATCCCCCACCTGTACTTTTACTAATTCCAAATCTTCTTCTGGGTAATAATCCAAATAATATTGATAACCATTTTCCACGACAGAGGTGGTTATTTCAACTTCTATATTTGGAGCGAATAAGGATTTTTCCAAAAAATTTGCAAAAAACTGTGAAACATTTTTCCCTACTTTATCTGTAGAGGTTACTAAGAATGAATAATAATCGCCTTTAAAAGCATTTAAATTAACATAAAAGGAGAAATCACCGTTTTCTTTTTCATACAAGGTTAATTTCTTTCTATCTCCCCCATCATATATGTATACATTTGGTTTTTGCGTAGTATTTATATAACTTTCTAAATTAATTTTCACAATATTTTGAGTTTGATCATATTCAACGGGATACAAACGAAAATAATTTTCAGAAAAAAGTACTGAAAATAAAGTCACAAATATTATTAGCGATAATCCTTTTGTGATTTTTCTCAAGTCGAAGTTCCTCCTTACTAGTAAAAATGGTCACCTCGTTTTCCTCTTTTTCAAACCCTATATCTTCTCTTGAAACATCGTTTAAAACTATCATATCAATCTTTTTTTCTTTTAATTTCTTTATGGCATTCTCTTTTAAGTTCTCTGTTTCCGCAGCGAATCCAACAAGTATTTGACCAACTCTTTTTTTCCTTCCTAATTCTTTTATTATATCAGGATTTTTCTCAATTTCTAGATTAACTATTGTATCTTTTTTTAACTTTTGTTCCGAATAATTTTTTATTCTTACATCACTTACTGCAGCTGTCATAACTATTATGTCATTATCTTCAAAATGCTCTAATACTCTTTCTCTTAATTCTTTAGCACTTTCTATTTTTATGATTTTTTTTATAATAGATGGTGGTTTTAAGTTGGTGGGTCCAGATATTAAAGTAACCTCAGCTCCTCTGTTTGCGAATTCTCTTGCTAATTCGTAACCCATTCTTCCACTGGATCTGTTTGATAAAAACCTTACAGGATCAATATTTTCAACCGTGGGTCCGGCTGTAACTAAAACTTTCTTATTCATAAAATCCTTTTTGGAAAGTAGGTATTCACTGTATTCTAATATTTCACTATTATCTGGATACCTTCCTTTACCAAATTCTCCATCTGCTAAGTGACCTTCTCCGGGGTCTATTATATACCAACCATTTTGTTTTAATATTTCTAAATTCCTTTTATTAACGGGATTTTCATACATCCTAACGTTCATTGCAGGAACAATTAGTTTAGGATTTTTCGAATAAGCTAAAGCGGTACAAGAAAGTAGATCATCGGCAATTCCATGTGATATTTTAGCTATTATATTTGCTGTCGCAGGGGCGACGATAAACAGTTCTGCCCATCTAGAAAGCTCTGTATGGGGTATCCAACCGTTTTTAACATCGAAAGTTTCATAGTAAACCTCACAGTTACCTACTGCAGAAAAAATCTGGTCGGATATCCATCTTTGAGCATTTTTTGTCATGATAACTTTTGGATTACATTCAATCTGTCTCATCTTAGAAATTAGATCAACCGCTTTATAAATGGCGATTCCACTCGTTACACCGAGTAAAATGTTTTCCCCTTTTAAGTAAGGATACACAGAGAATTCACCTTCTTGGATTAATATCCAAAGTATTTGAGAATTCCAAAGCTCTTTTTAACCTTTTAATACTTTCATTTTTTCCTAAAATAATTATAGATTCGTACAACCCAGGAGTTACTAACCTCCCTAAAAGAGATCCTCTTATTGTCTGAAAAACATTTTTTCTACCAGTGATATTTAGAGCGGCTATTTCTTTTAAAGTATTTTCTACATTTGCAAGGTCGTACTC
>NZ_JALY01000348.1:0-1004 GCF_002924615.1 Petrotoga halophila DSM 16923
CTTTATTCATCAGTTTGCTATTTCCGGCAAGAATCTCTTTACCACCAACTTTAGCTAAAATCCCATGACCTGCAATTTCCTCATAGTCTTCAATTTTAGTAATATCGACATCTTTGTTATAGGCTTTCAGAATGGACAGTGCAATTGGATGACTTGAGTGACTTTCAGCAAATGCTGCATATTCAATCAATTCCTCATCAGTAAAATCGGCTTGGGGGTTAACATCCACAACCTCAAATATACCTTTAGTTAAAGTACCTGTCTTATCGAAAACAACTGTTTCCACATTGTTCAACGCGTCAAGATAGTTACTGCCTTTTACTAATATACCTCTCTTCGATGCTCCACCAATCCCTCCGAAGAAGCCCAATGGTATTGAAATTACTAACGCACATGGACAAGATATAACTAAGAACACTAAGGCTCGATATATCCATGTAGAGAAAGTTGCACCGGGGATCACCAATGGAGGTATGATTGCTAAGGCTAATGCTCCAAAGACTACAATCGGAGTATAGAAACGGGCAAATTTTGTTATAAATTTTTCTGTAGGAGCCTTCTTACTGCTGGCATTCTGAACCAGATCCAAAATTTTAGATACAGTTGAATCACCAAAATCCTTTGTTACCTCTATTGTCAAAACGCCATTTTTATTAATGAATCCGCTCAATGCATCGTCTCCTGGCCCGAGTTCACGAGGAACAGATTCCCCTGTTAACGCTGCAGTGTCAACCATTGAGTTTCCTTCTATAACCTTGCCATCGAGGGGAACTTTTTCTCCTGGTTTAACAATAATGATGTCACCTATGTTTACCTCTTCAGGAGATACTTTCCTGATCTCATCGCCAACTTTAAGATTTGCATAGTCAGGACGAATATCCATCAAAGCACGTATTGATTTTCTGGAGTGACCTACAGCTATATCCTGAAACAATTCACCTACCAGATAGAACAGCATAACTGCTACACCTTCTGGATACTCTCCAACGAAGAAAGCACCAATG
>NZ_JALY01000204.1:0-1152 GCF_002924615.1 Petrotoga halophila DSM 16923
AAGTTACGAGTGATAAAATAATTTATTACGTAAAATAGTTGGAGGTGACATAATGAGATTCAATCCGAATGATTTCACTGAAAAATCTTTGAAAGCATTTCAACAAGCTCAAAATGTTCTAGGTTATTCAGGAGGGAATATTCTTAAACCTGAGCATTTATTGTTAGCAATTTTAAATGTTGAAGATGAAAATGTGAAAAAAGCTCTTCAAGGTGCCAATATTAATTCTATAAAAATCAAGCTTGAAGAAGCTTTATCTGAAGAAATGGGAGTATATTACTCCATGTCTTATGGTGGTGCACAAGGTATATATCTATCAACTAGTTTAGCAAACGCTTTACAAATAGCTAAATCAGAAGCCGACAAGATGGGATTTAAAAAGATTCCTTTACTAGCCTTATTATTAGGAATTTTAATGGAAGGTACATCTTACGCGTCCAAACTGTTGTCCGCTTATACTTCAGAGGCTTTGATTAGAGAACAGCTACAAGAAATGTTAGAAAACGGAGACGAAGAAATAGAATCAGGGGCGGGCGATCCTTTGAAAAAATTCACTATTGATTTAACCAAAGAGGCTAAAAAAGGAAAACTTACCCCTGTCATTGGAAGAGAAAAAGAAATAAATAGAATGGTGGAAATATTATCCAGAAAATCCAAAAATAACCCAGTTTTAGTTGGTGACGCTGGGGTTGGTAAAACCGCTGTAGTGGAAGGTTTAGCACAAATGATAGTAGAAGAAAATCCTCCTTCTTATCTAAAAAATAAGAAAATTTTACAGTTAGACATGGCTGCTTTACTGGCGGGTTCAAAATTTAGAGGTGAGTTTGAAGAAAGGCTTAAATCAGTCGTCGATACAGTAAAAGATAAAAGCGATGAAATTATTCTTTTTATCGATGAACTGCACAATATAATAGGTGCTGGAGTGGCTGAAGGAAATGCAATGGATGCAGCAAATATTTTGAAACCAGCCTTAGCTAGAGGTGAAATAAAGGTTATTGGAGCAACAACGTATGAAGAATATAAAAAATACATTGAAAAGGACAAAGCCTTAGCGAGAAGGTTTCAACCAGTGTATATACAAGAACCTACCCCTGAGCAAGCTATTGAAATACTTAAAGGTATAAAAGAAACGTACGAAAAGCATCACAAGGT
>NZ_JALY01000143.1:0-1485 GCF_002924615.1 Petrotoga halophila DSM 16923
AGATAAAGACAGGTAAAAAATAAAGGCCAACTGTAATAGAATTAATCATTAGGAGGCGATACATATTATGAAAATAGCTTACGTATCCTACGAAGTTTCTCCATTTGCTAAAGCTGGAGGCTTGGCAGACGTAGCTGGAGCCTTACCAAAATATATAAAAAATGCAGGAGAAGATATATACGTTGTGATGCCTTTTCATAAAAACATAGAAAATAATTTTAATACTTCTAAATTTCAGCTTGTAAAAACAGGTTTAATACCTGATTCTCATACACATAAGTCTCCTTTTAGTGTTTATAAAAGTTATTTAGAAGGTTCCTCTGTAGCAATTTATTTTATTAAAACGAACACCCTCTACGATTCAAAAAACATATATGATGAGGAAAATATCTTTTTGAAAACTTCGTATTTTTGTGACTCTGTTTTAAAAACTATAAAAGAATGTGAACCAGACACAAACGTTATCAACGTAAATGACTGGCATACTTCTCTTATACCTGTATATCTAAAAACCAATTATTTTCAAGACAATATTTTAAAAAAGATAGCCACAATATTAACTATTCACAACATAGGTTATCAAGGGCTTTTTAACCCTGAAGTACTAAATCAGGCTGGATTACCTAATTACCTCTTCAATATAAACGCCTTGGAATATTATGGAAAAGTAAATATATTGAAAGGTGGAATTTTGTTCAGTAATATAATAAATACAGTAAGTCCCACTTATGCAAAAGAAATACAGAGCGAAGAATACGGATATGGACTTGAAGGTATATTGAAGGTTCGATCTGAAGATTTGTTTGGTGTATTAAACGGCATTGACTACAGCATTTATGATCCTATAAAAGATCCTCACATTTTTTATCCCATTGAATCATACAAAGACAAATTAAAAAATAAAACAAGTTTGCAGGAATACTTAGGGCTCGTTAAGGATGAAAATATAACGCTAATCTCTTTTATTGGTAGGCTCTTTGAGCAAAAAGGAATCGATTTAATTTCAAAAATAATAGACCTTTTGTTACTCACTGATATTCAATTTGTGCTATTAGGAACAGGAGATAAAAAATACGAAGAATATTTTGCTACTTTGACAAAGATTTATCCTAAAAAAGTTTCCATCAACATAACCTTCGATGTAGATCTAGCCCAAAAAATATACGCTGGATCTGATATATTTTTAATGCCCTCTAAGTACGAACCATGCGGATTAGGCCAAATGTACTCGATGAGATACGGCACCGTTCCTGTTGTAAGATACACAGGGGGATTGAAGGATACGGTTTCGGAATACAACCCAAAAGATAAGAAAGGAACAGGATTCGGATTTTATGAATACCAAGAAGCGAATTTATTATACACTTTAATGAAAGCCGTATACTTTCACCAAAAAAAGAAAGATGACTGGACAAATATTTTTGAAAACTGTATGAAAGAAGACTTTTCTTACGAAAAAACCGCGAAGAAATACATCGAATTATA
>NZ_JALY01000220.1:0-2704 GCF_002924615.1 Petrotoga halophila DSM 16923
ATTATGCCCGGTTACACACATATGCAAAGAGCTCAACCTATCACATTTTCACATCATTTATTAGCTTACATGGAGATGTTTAAAAGGGATATAGAACGGTTGAAAGATTCTTTAAAAAGAGTGAATGTTTTGGTTTTAGGTTCATTTTTTAAGCAGAAAACGTCATACGATATAGATAGAATGTATGTGGCTTCATTGTTAGACTTTAAAGAAGTTTCACTAAACAGTATTGACGGAGTAAGCGATAGGGATTTTATCATTGAATTCTTATCATTAGCTTCCTTGATAATGATGCATTTGAGTAGATTTTCTGAGGAAGTAGTACTTTGGTCTACCCAAGAGTTCAATTTTGTAGAATTAAGTGACCAATATTCGACTGGAAGTAGTATAATGCCACAAAAGAAAAATCCAGACTCCGTTGAATTAATCAGGGGTAAAACAGGTAGGGTATATGGAAATTTGTTTGCCCTTTTAACAACTATGAAAGGCTTACCCCTAGCATATAACAAAGATATGCAAGAAGATAAAGAACCTCTGTTTGATACCGTTGATACATTAAAAGGTTGTTTAAAGGTATTTATTGGTTTGTTAGGAACGATACGCGTGAACGAAAAAAAGATGGAAGAGGCGGTAAAATTTGGCTATCTCAATGCAACGGATCTGGCAGATTATTTGGTCAAAAAAGGGATCCCTTTCAGAACCGCTCACGATATAGTTGGAAAATTAGTTGCATATGCTATAACAAAAAATGTCTCCTTAGAAGAGCTTAATATTTCTGAATTTAGAAATTTTTGTCAGTTGATAGATGAGGATGTATATGAATTTTTAGATCTAAAAAATATTCTAAAACGCCGTAAAACAATTGGGGCAGCAAGATGGGAGGAAGATGTATGAAGGTTGGTATACTTGGGGCAACAGGGTACACAGGAATTGAATTAATCAGAATTCTTTCAAAACATCCAAATGCTAAAATAACTTATTTGTCATCAAAAAACTTTGAATCCCAATTAATTTCAGAAGTTTATCCGGGACTACAAGGAATTTGTGATCTCATATTAGAGGGTGATGCTTTCAAAAAAGCGGTTGCTACTAGCGATATAATATTTTCAACTTTACCTCACGAACTAACTTTTGAAATAGCTCAGATGGTAGTGGATGCAGGTAAGAGGTTGATAGATTTAGGTTCTGCATTTCGTTTCGATGACTTTAATATCTTCCAAAAGTGGTATGGTTTAAATGATGACATAGAATACGATAAATATGACAAGGTCTACGGATTAACTGAGTTAAATAGGGAAAAGATAAAAAACGCTCAAATTGTGGGCAATCCAGGTTGTTATCCAACTAGTGTGATTTTGGCATTAGCCCCTGTTTTAAAAAATAGAGTTGTATCAGATAAAAACATAATTATTGATAGTAAATCTGGGGTATCAGGTGCTGGTCATGAACCTAAATTTAGTAACTTATATTCAGAATGTAACGAAAATACAAAACCTTATAACGTGGCTAAACATAGACATATTCCAGAAATAGAGCAGGAGTTATCAAAGATAATGAAACAAGAGGTAAAAATTGTTTTCACCCCACATCTTGTTCCTATGACAAGAGGAATTTTAAGTACGATTTATTGTAATTTGGGATCAGATATAACCTTAAATGAGGTTTACGATCTTTACCAAGAGTTTTATAAAAACGATTATTTCATAAAAATTCTGAACCCTGGAAAGTATCCATCTACAAAAAGTGTGGCTGGCTCCAATTTTTGCCAAATAGGTTTTGAAATTGATGAGCATACAAATACTTTAATAATCATGTCCGTGATTGACAATTTAATGAAAGGTGCCAGTGGTCAGGCAGTACAAAATATGAATTTAATGTTTGGATTGCCTGAAAATAAAGGTCTTGATATAATAAGAATCTTTCCATGAACTTGATATATCTTTAAATTTAAGGTATAATTAAAAAAATCAAAAGAACTTTTATCCTTATGGGTGGGCAGCGGGGTGAAGGGGCGCTTACATAAGGTTTTAGAGTTTCTGAAGAGAGTATATAAAACTGAAAGGAGGGAGGGTACGATTCTTCTAAATGTAATGGAAAGAAGAACGTACAAAAGAACGTGAGTAACGTATATATAGTTGATACAACTTTAAGAGATGGAGAGCAAACTGCCGGGGTGGTATTTGCAAATGAAGAGAAAGTCCAAATAGCGAAGATGTTAGCAGAGTTAGGTGTTTATCAGATCGAAGCCGGGATTCCCACGATGGGAGGAGATGAAAAGGAAGCCATAAAGAAGATATGTAAGTTAAACTTAGGTGTTTCAATTATGGGCTGGAATAGAGCAGTTATAAAGGATATTGAAGAATCCATAGATTGTGGTGTCGATGCGGTTGCAATTTCTATTTCCACTTCAGATATTCACATCAAACACAAATTAAAAAAAGATAGGGATTGGGTATTAAAAAGTATGGTGGTTGCTACAAAATTTGCCAAAAAACACAATTTATACGTATCTGTAAACGCTGAAGACGCCTCTAGAAGTGATATGGATTTTCTTATAAAGTTTGCTAAAGAGGCTAAAGAAGCAGGTGCAGATAGGTTAAGATACTGTGACACCGTTGGAATGATGGAACCATTTTCTATCTACGAACATATCAGAAGAATAATAGACGAAGTTGGTATCGATGTTGAGATGCATACCCACAAC
>NZ_JALY01000349.1:0-1057 GCF_002924615.1 Petrotoga halophila DSM 16923
AATACATTTTTAGTTCCTCCCGGTGTACTTTATATTTTTATTATAGTATAAGCAATATTTCTTCTTTCATAAGTATATGCAACCATTAATTCAGATTCACTGATTATCTGAATCCATGGATATGAATATTCTTTGTTTTTTGAATTTTCTAAAATAATTTCTTCATGCCACGTATTTCCAAAGTCATATGAAGTAAAAATAGACAACTTTTCTCTTTTACCCCAAAACGGATCCTCCAAATTAGATAACTTTCTAGGATCTTCAATAATTTCTCCTTTCTCTAAACCCAACGGATTACAACAACAAACTAATAAATTTCCTATCTTTTCTAAAGCCACTCTTGAATTTGGATTTGGTATTCCTGTAGATTTGGGTTTATCCCATTCTTTCCTTTCTAAGTCATAAGTTGTTTTATAAATATAACCATCTCTAGTTCTTAGCAACGAAAAAATGTGATTTTTAATTTCGACCATGTCTTGTTGAATATTTCCCTTTTCCGTCTGAATCTCACCAAATTTTTTCCATTTGTTTCTTTGAATATCATTTGATATATAGGGGGTACTAATCCACATCTTTTCATTATATATAGGAAAAACATATCTGTTATCTCTTAATTTCAATAATTTAGTTCCAAACAAAAGGTTATTGTTAACTAGAGAAAAAGGTTTTTCTTGAGTCCAAGTTGTTCCTTGATCATAAGACTCTTTATACCACAATGACGTTTCAGTCCAATTTTTACCTTCCATGGCAACATAATAAACCCTTATTTTATTATCAAATAATACTGGGCAGGTATTCCCCAGAGATCTCACAGGATCCTGCACAAAAAGTTTTGGAGATTCCCAACTTCCTTCAAGAATATTGTACCGGGAAGTAAATAAATCAACATCTTTATTACCTTCCCAGGTTCCCGCAAACCAAAAGGCTAATATTTCTTTTTCATTGATTTTACACAGACTTACTGAATGAGAACTCAGTTTACCTGGGATTTTGTCAAATATAAAAGATTTTCTAATAACATCCATTTTTTCACTTCCATATAAATTTTTTTCAATCC
>NZ_JALY01000252.1:0-2680 GCF_002924615.1 Petrotoga halophila DSM 16923
GAAAGGTTATTGAAATTTAAGAATACTATAGACAGTAAAAAATCAAAACGTCTTATACGAGGGGGATGAGGTATGGAAAAGTCTGTAAAAATAAGCAGAAACATGTTTATAACCTCAGCATTAGTTATTTTTTCTATTATGATGATCTCAGGGGTATTAACAATTTTATTGCCTGCGGGGGAGTATGAAAGAGAGTTTATAGACGGAAGAACAGTCATCGTAGAAGATTCTTACCAGACAATAGAAAAACCAAATTATCCCTTTTGGCGATGGTTTACCGCTCCTATCGAAGTATTATGGAGCTCTGATGCACCCCTTATAATCACTATTATTGTGTTTATATTGGTAGTTTCTGGTTCAATCTATATTTTGAATAAAAACCATGTCATTGAATACATTATCAATAAGATTGTTAAAAGGTACAGCAAACAAAAAAATGTTTTATTAGGTTTGATGATTCTAGTTTTTATGCTTTTAGGTGCTTTGATGGGGATTTTTGAAGAGATTGTCCCTTTAATACCGATTGTAATAATGTTTTCAATATCGTTGGGTTGGGATGACCTAACAGGTTTGGGGATGAGTTTACTCGCAGCAGGATTTGGTTTTTCTGCAGCAATAGCGAATCCGTTTAGTTTAGGGGTGGCACAAAGAATAGCTGAAATTCCACTTTTTTCGGGAATAGGCCTCAGAATAATTATTTTTATCACAACTTACCTACTTTTATTTGTTTTTTTGAGGAATTATGCTAAAAAACACCAAAAAGAGGTTGTTGATCAGCAAATAGAAACCATCGATTATGATGTAAACACTTCAAAAGCTTCTAAAATTTTAATAACAATAATTTCCATATTGTTTATACTGATTTTAATTTCTGGTTTTACCGGATTTATGAGTGGCCTTATGTTACCCGTTGTTGGTGTGCTATTCATGGTAGGAGGTTTTTTATCGGGTTTAGTTGTAGAAAAAAGTATTTCTAAAGTGTTCAAAGATTTTTTAATTGGCATGAGCAATCTGTTGCCTGGAGTCATATTGATTCTCATGGCTATGTCGGTAAAACTAATAATTACCAATGGAAAAATCTTAGACACGATATTGTACAATGCATCTATTGTTATATCTGAATCAGGAACTGTCGCTGCAACTTTTTTGATTTATTTGCTTTTTTTTGTTATGAATCTATTCATAGGTTCAGCTTCCGCAAAAGCATTTTTGACTATGCCAATTATAGTTCCTTTGGCAGACTTGGTTGGAATCACGAGACAAACCGCTGTACAAGCTTTCGTTTTTGGAGATGGATTTAGTAATTTGTTGTATCCTACTAATGCAGTGTTGTTAATCTCGTTGGGAATAGCTGGAGTTAGTTATTTTAAATGGTTTAAATTCATTTGGAAGATTCAGCTGGTTATGTTTCTTCTTTCTTTGTTATATTTGTATATTGCAGTAAAAATAGGATACGGTCCTATATAATAGGAGATAGAGAGATGTATGATTATTCGTATGATTTTGATAAGTGTAGAAAGAACTTTTACACCTTTGAAAATGAGTTAAATAAATATTATTCTACAGTTTCTAATGATTCCTATTCAATTGAAGAGGACAGTTATATTGATAGTTTTTTATGTCAGAACGAAGGTAACAGAAAGTTGTTTCTTATTACAACAGGCGAGCATGGAATAGAAGGATACGCAGGTAATGTGTTCATGCAGATATTCGTTAAAGAGTTTTTACACCGAATAAAAAATCAAGAAATTTCGTTGTTTCTCATTCATTCCTTGAACCCTTGGGGAATGAGGCATAAAAGAAGAGTAAATGAAAACAACGTTGATTTAAATAGAAATTTTCTTTATCAAAACGAGGATTTAAGCAACGAGTCATATAAAAAAATGAAAAGGTATTTCACCAAAAAAAGGCCGGTTGGTGTTTTAGACTCCAGTTTAATAGTTGGATTTTTTGAATTGTTACCTTATTTATTAAAATTAGGTTCGAAAGGGATAAAAGAGGCTCTAACCAAAGGACAATATGTTGATAATAAATCTGTTTATTATGGCGGAAAGAAAGAAGAAAAATCAACTAAGTACATAAAAGAAATATACGAAAAAGTTTTTAACACCTACGACTTTATCCTTCACTTAGATATCCATACAGGAGCAGGTCCAAAAGATAAATTGTTGATTGTTAATTCTGCCTTTGATAAAGAAGATTGCAATACCAGAGAAAAGCAGTTTGATTACTCTCCTATTACACAAGCGAAAAAAGAAACTTTTTACAGTATAAATGGAGATATGATAGATTATATACACAAAAAATATCAAAGTACTTCAAATTTCTATTCTACGTGCTTGGAATTTGGTACATATGGCGAAGGATTAATGGGCCAATTGAAAAGTATAAAAAGTTTGGTTTTAGAGAATCAAGCATGGTGGTATGGTGCAAAAAGTGTGCGAGTAAGATCGAAAGTCGATAAATTATTTAGAGAGATGTTTTTTCCAGAGCGTAATGATTGGCGAAGTTCTTTTGAAGAAGATACTAAAAAGGCATTGAATGGAATATTGAAATATTTTGAATTTTTTAAGTAGAAAATAAAAGTATACTATAACCTTGAGTTATGTTTTTCATAGCATGCAAACTTAAAAAATTGGAGGGATATAATTTTGAAAATAAGTATAATAGGAACGGGAAG
>NZ_JALY01000350.1:0-2558 GCF_002924615.1 Petrotoga halophila DSM 16923
TGGGTATGCATCTCAATATCGATACCAACTTCGTCTATTATTCTTCTGATATGTTCGTAGATAGAAAATGGTTCCATCATTCCAACGGTGTCACAGTATCTTAACCTATCTGCACCTGCTTCTTTAGCCTCTTTAGCAAACTTTATAAGAAAATCCATATCACTTCTTGAAGCGTCTTCAGCGTTTACAGAAACGTATAAATTGTGCTTTTTGGCAAATCTTGTAGCATCCACCATACTTTTTAATACCCAATCCCTATCTTTTTTTAGTTTGTGTTTGATGTGAATATCTGAAGTGGAAATAGAAATTGCAACCGCATCGACCCCACAATCAATGGATTCTTCAACATCCTTTATAACTGCTCTATTCCAGCCCATAATTGAAACACCTAAGTTTAACTTACATATCTTCTTTATGGCTTCCTTTTCATCTCCACCCATCGTAGGAATCCCGGCTTCGATCTGATAAACACCTAACTCTGCTAACATCTTCGCTATTTGGACCTTTTCTTCATTGGCAAATACCACGCCGGCAGTTTGCTCTCCATCTCTTAAAGTTGTATCAACTATATATACGTTACTCACGTTCTTTTGTACGTTCTTCTTTCCATTACCTTTAGAAGAATCGTACCCTCCCTCCTTTCAGTTTTATATACTCTCTTTGGGAACTTTAAAACATGCCTTAGTAACCCTTCGCCCTGCTCCCCGCCCATAAGGATAAAAGTTCTTTTGATTTTTTTAATTATACCTTAAATTTAAAGATATATCAAGTTCATGGAAAGATTCTTATTATATCAAGACCTTTATTTTCAGGCAATCCAAACATTAAATTCATATTTTGTACTGCCTGACCACTGGCACCTTTTACTAAATTGTCAATCACAGACATGATTATTAAAGTATTTGTATGTTCATCAATTTCAAAACCTATTTGGCAATAATTGGAGCCAACCACACTTTTTGTAGATGGATACTTTCCAGGGTTCAGAATTTTTATGAAATAATCGTTTTTATAAAACTCTTGGTAAAGATCGTAAACCTCATTTAAGGTTATATCTGATCCCAAATTACAGTAAATCGTACTTAAAATTCCTCTTGTCATAGGAACAAGATGTGGGGTGAAAACAATTTTTACCTCTTCTTGCATTATTTTTGATAACTCCTGCCCTATTTCTGGAATATGTCTATGTTTAGCCACGTTATAAGGTTTTGTATTTTCGTTACATTCTGAATATAAGTTACTAAATTTAGGTTCATGACCTGCACCTGATACCCCAGATTTACTGTCAATAATTATGTTTTTATCTGATACAACTCTATTTTTTAAAACAGGGGCTAATGCCAAAATCACACTAGTTGGATAACAACCTGGATTGCCCACAATTTGTGCATTTTTAATCTTTTCCCTATTTAACTCAGTTAATCCGTAGACTTTGTTGAATTTATCGTATTCTATGTCATCATTTGAACCATACCACTTTTTGAAGACATTAAAGTCATCGAAACGAAATGCAGAACCTAAATCTATCAATCTCTTACCTGCATCCATTACCATCTGAGCTATTTCAAAAGTTAGTTCGTGAGGTAAAGTTGAAAATATTATATCGCAAGTAGCAACCGCTTTTTTGAAATCATCACCCTCTAATATAAGATCACAAATTCCTTGTAATCCCGGATAAACTTCTGAAATTAATTGGGATTCAAAGTGTTTTGATGACAAATAAGTTATTTTAGCATTCGGGTGTTTTGAAAGAATTCTGACTAATTCAATACCTGTGTATCCTGTTGCCCCAAGTATACCAACCTTCATACATCTTCCTCCCATCTTGCTGCCCCAATTGTTTTACGGCGTTTTAGAATATTTTTTAGATCTAAAAATTCATACACATCCTCATCTATCAGCTGACAAAAATTTCTAAATTCAGAAATATTAAGTTCTTCTAAAGAGACATTTTTTGTTATAGCATATGCAACTAATTTTCCAACTATATCGTGAGCGGTTCTGAAAGGGATCCCTTTTTTGACCAAATAATCTGCCAGATCCGTTGCATTGAGATAGCCAAATTTTACCGCCTCTTCCATCTTTTTTTCGTTCACACGTATCGTTCCCAACAAACCAATAAATACCTTTAAACAACCTTTTAATGTATCAACGGTATCAAACAGAGGTTCTTTATCTTCTTGCATATCTTTGTTATATGCTAGGGGTAAGCCTTTCATAGTTGTTAAAAGGGCAAACAAATTTCCATATACCCTACCTGTTTTACCCCTGATTAATTCAGCGGAGTCTGGATTTTTCTTTTGTGGCATTATGCTACTTCCAGTCGAATATTGGTCACTTAATTCCACAAAATTGAACTCTTGGGTAGACCAAAGTACTACTTCCTCAGAAAATCTACTCAAATGCATCATTATCAGGGAAGCTATTGATAAGAATTCAATGATAAAATCCCTATCGCTTACTCCGTCAATACTGTTTAGTGAAACCTCTTTAAAGTCTAACAATGAAGCCACATACATTCTATCTATATCGTATGATGTTCCAGCTAAAGCTCCTGA
>NZ_JALY01000351.1:0-3184 GCF_002924615.1 Petrotoga halophila DSM 16923
AAGTAATACATCAATAACTCTGTTGTTAGGTAATTTTTTTAAAACATTTGTTATTTTCCTTGCTTCAACAATTTCAGCATAATAACCTTCTTTAGTTTTTCTTTTATTTCTAAGATTATTCATTGCTAAAAGATTTTCTAAAATACTACTTTGCACATCGATTATTCGACTTAATTCTTTACAAAAAAAATGTTGATCGTATTTTAAATCTTCGTAAAGCAAAATGTGAATATTTTTCCTACCGAAGATATTAGAATATTCTGTCAAAATATCTGAAAAACGAAAAACTCTGTAAATATCTGCTAGATTATCTATTTCTTTTAATAGAAACTTATTAAAAGAATTTCTTTTTTCATCGTCTTTGAACAAATGATATCTTTCTACGTAGCTTGAATATATTAATTCTGTTTGATTCCTTAAAGTTACAAATATTATAATTTCATCTGCAAAGTTTTCAAAATATGTTTTTAATTTTCTAGGATATAGAAAAGGATCTACTACCTTTTTTTTTGTTTGAATTTCTTTAAAATATGGAATCAAGCATAAGTCTTCATTTGAGATTATATTTAATTTTGTTTCAGAGATATTGACTCTTTCTTGAAACGGAATATCAAAAACAACAGAATTTATTAGAGAGTTTGATAAAATAAATTGTTTCCCTTTTGAATAACGGATAAAATTGGTTTTTCCTAAGTAATTTATTTTCTTTTTTTGATGTAATTTTACAAATACTGCTTCTTGAAGAGTTGTCGTAGCTGTTTTTGGATAACCAATATGTATAACGATTCTTTTCATTTTTTCTCCCTTTCCTTTTCTAAATTATTTAGAAAATAAATCCTTATAATTGTTAATTACTCTTATTACATAATCTACCTCTTCATCTGTCATCCCATCATATATTGGTAAACTTAAGACTTTGTTTGCCATTTCTTCGGTGATGGGGAAATCACCTTTTTTGTACCCAAAATGTTTGTAGGCATTAGAAAGATGCGGTGGTATAGGATAATGAATTTGGGTCCCTATTCCATTTTCTTGTAGATAATTTTGCAATTTATCTCTTTCTTCAGTTTGAACAACAAATAAGTGCCAGACATGATCTGATCCTTTTCTAATTCTTGGTAATATAATTTTTGGGTTGTTTATTTCATTTAAATATTTTAAAGCTATTTTTTCTCTTTCTTTCCTCAATTCGCCATAATGAGATAGTTTGACATTTAGCAAAGTTGCTTGAATCTCATCCAAACGAGAATTTACTCCTTCTATCTCATTGTAGTATTTTTTTTGACTTCCATAATTTCTCAACATTTTAACTTTCTCAGCAATTTCTTTATTATCTGTTACTATCGCTCCACCGTCGCCAAAAGCACCCAAGTTTTTAGTAGGATAAAAGCTAAAACAACCTATATCGCCAAATGTTCCCGTTGTTTGATTTTCAAATTTTGCTCCATGACTTTGAGCACAATCTTCTAATAAGTATAAACTGTATTTTGTGGCTATACTTTTTATTTTATTCATATTAGCCGCTTGACCGTATAAATGGACTGCCATTATAGCCTTTGTCTTGCCCGTTATCTTTGCTTCTATCTTATCCGTATCTATGTTGTAATATTCATCCGGTTCAATAAAGACGGGGGTTGCATCATTTTCAGTAATCCCCAATACTGTAGCTATGTAAGTATTCGCAGGTACTATTATTTCATCCCCTTCTCCTAAATTTAGTGCTCTAACTGCTAATATTAAGGCATCTAATCCCGAATTAACCCCTACACAATACGAAGAACCTATAAAATTTGCAAAATTATTTTCAAACCTTTTTACATTTTCTCCCAAAATGTACCAACCAGATTCCAACACATCAATAGCTGCTTTGTCGTATTCACTCTTATATTTTTCGTATCCTCTTTTCAGTTCATTAAAGTTTATTTTCATCTTTCCAATAACCTTCTTTCACTAATTTTAAAAAATTGTTGTAATCTCTGATGTAATCACTTTCATCATAATAATCAGATGCTGCAACACATAACACTGAATTTTCCTTTATCCAATACATATCATGCCAAATCCCTTTTCCTACCAATAAACCCTTTTCAGGAGAGTTCAACAAAAACTCCTTTTTCCCCTTGCCATCGTCTAAAATGACGTTTATTTTCCCATAAGGACACCAAAGAAGTTGATTTAATTCTCTATGAGCATGCCCACCTCGTTTTGTTCCAACAGGAACATAGTAGGTATAGTATATCCTTTTTATTTCAAAAGGTATGTTTTGGTTTGATTCAAAAAAAGAAAGGAAACCTATTTCTATTCTGCCTATTTGTTTAAAAGTAATTAGTTTATACATATTGATTGCCTCTACGCTCTTAATTTTTTAAGAAAGCCAGTTTTTTAACATAAAGAAGTTGCCGATATTTAATTCAAAAATTTTTAAGTGCCATTTCGGTTAGCAAAAAATTAATACTAATTTCAAACTAGCGAATATGTAATAAATTAATTTAATCTTAAAAAGAGCACACTCTAACCATTTCAATGAAAGTTTAACAAAATTCATAACAATTTTATAAGTTCGTTTTCTTGTTCTTTCGATAAATATTTACTACAATTCTTAAGTATGTATGAAATCATTTTTGTTTTTTCTTCTGGATTTTTGCAAATTTTTACTGAATAGATGGCACGTCCGAAGTAATTAAAATAAGCAATTTTTCTTTCTTTTTCATTTAAAAGATGCTCGTAATTCAACAGAATTTTATGTAATCCGATTATTCTTCTAAAACTTCCTATATGCTTAGATGTAACATTGTTACTATGTTCGTATCTAAATGATAGATCCTTGAAAACAAACTTTGGCTTAGAAATATTTACTAGTTTTAAGTAAATATAATAATCATAACCGTATAAACCTTTTTGAGATAGAAACTCGTCCTTGTCGTTAAGATAATCAATTTTCATTAAGTTTTCTTTATTAAATAGTACATTGGAATCTGTTCCTACATAATTTCCTTTTATAACTAAAAATTTTAATAAATCTTCTTTATTCAACTTGTTAGGATCTAATTCGAAATTATTCCAAATTTTCTTCAAATAATTTGAAACTATATTCTCGTCGGTTATATAAGTAAAATCATTTACTATAAAAGAATATTTATAAACATCATTTATTCGTGAAATTTCCACGGCATAACTTTCATAT
>NZ_JALY01000142.1:0-1016 GCF_002924615.1 Petrotoga halophila DSM 16923
CCCATAATTTTTGAATACGACCCACAGTTTGAAGAGAGATTGATCTCACAACTTTCGAAAGAGGAAGATAATTATGAATTCAGGTAAACAAAAAAATTTAAGCAAAGTAGGGAAACCTCCTGGGGAGCTTATTTACACAGGAAAATTAGAGCCAATTAACGCAATTATCAACGTTTTTTCTTATGATCAACACTCTTATGACATATTTGAAAATGTCGGTTTTGACCTTATAAAAACCCTAGATAAAAACAAAATTCATTGGATCGACTTTGAAAACGTCTCTGACTCAAATAAATTAAAAGCTATTGGGGAAATCTTCGGCATCCACAAGTTAACGTTAGAGGATATAATTAATGTCAATCAAAGAACTAAGGTTGAGTTCTATGATTCTTATACATTTTTAGTCATAAAAATAATCTCCGATTCAAATGAAAAGCTAGAATTCAGACAACTCAGTATAATCATAAAAGAAAACATAGTGATTAGTTTCTCAGAAGAAAAGAATTTTGCCACAAATTTGTTAAAAACACAACTCAAGACGGACGCAGGAGAAATCAGGAACAAAGATGTAGGATATTTAACTTTCTCTTTAATAGATATCGTGGTTGATAGTTACTTCTCAAAGCTAAATAACTATATTTCACACACGGAAGAAATAGATGAAAAAATCACCGAAGAAATAGAAGAAGAGCATTTTATAAAAATAAAGAAAATTAAGCAGGAAATATTAAGGTTCCGAAGATTTGTATCCCCTTTAAAAGACATCCTCTTTCAAATACAAAAAAAAGAAAAAGGGTTTGTGAATGAGAGTAATCAGGTATACTTTATCGATCTTTACGATCATACCATAAGGATAAACGAATCTATCGATTTATTGAGGGAGAATCTAAATAACTTGACAGAGATTTATTTGTCGATAGTAAGCAACCGTTTGAACGAAATAATGAGAATACTCACCATAATATCAACTATTTTCATCCCACTAACTTTTATAGCGGGAATATATGGAATGAATT
>NZ_JALY01000273.1:0-2683 GCF_002924615.1 Petrotoga halophila DSM 16923
GAGGAAATAGGAATGTATGTAGATGAAGTTGAAAACGTTCTTTCCATCGATCCTGAAAAGTTGGAAAAATTCCAATCAAAAGAGTCAGTTTATTCAGATAAAGTTAAAGGCGTTATAAAGATAGAAAACAGATTGATAGTATATCTTGATTTAGAAAGTATCTTAGAGGCCGAGTTAGAAAAGTAAAAATTTTAAAGTCTTCGGAGGTGTTTTAATGGCTAAAACTGTCTTAATAGTGGATGATGCTGCATTTATGAGAATGATGTTAAAAGACATATTAACAAAAGCAAATTATGAGGTGATAGGGGAAGCTAGCAATGGTCAAGAAGCGGTTGAGAAGTATCAAGAACTGAAACCAAATTTTGTGACTATGGATATAACTATGCCCATTAAAGACGGTATTCAGGCTATAAAAGAGATTAAGAAAATAGACCCTAGCGCAAAGATTATAGTATGCAGTGCAATGGGACAACAAGCTATGGTTATAGAATCCATTCAGGCTGGAGCCAAGGATTTTATTGTAAAACCATTTCAGCCTAATAGAGTTATAGAAGCTTTACAAAAATTGGAGTAGTTTAAATGCCCACTAACTATGCAACTCCAACCAATAATTTAGTTAATGTGTCGTTTTGGTTTGTAGCCATAATTTTACTCATCATACTTCTTGCAGTGTTTTATTATATACTGGCTAAAACATTAAAACAGGGTCCAAAAAGCAAAGAAGTTAAGATGGTAAAAAAATACTATCTGGATAGGAATTTATACGTTGGAGTATTGAAAGTTTTTAAAGAATATTACCTTATTTTGGCTACTTCTAATTCCAGTGAAATAGTAAGAAAATTAGAAGAAGAAGAGGTTCAAGAAATTATGAACGAACATCCCAAATTTCTTGAAACCTTTTCAAATATATTGAAAAAAGATAAAATTTCAAGGGGAAAGGAAGAGGAAAAATTAGAAAAGTAAAAACGATAATAACTCTTATTCTTTTTATTCTGACTCTTAGTTTAATTTTTCCTCAAAATACTATTCAACTCCCAGGGGTAGATATACAAATAAATCCAAATGAAGAAGTTAATACTTTAACCCCGACGTTGACAATACTTTTAATCGTTACTGTTTTGTCCCTAGCCCCCGGGTTTTTAATGCTGTTTACTTCCTTTACAAGAATAGTTGTTGTGTTAAGCTTTTTGAGGCAGGCTATGGGTACTAGGCAAGCGCCTCCAAATCAAGTAATGTTGGCTTTAGCCCTCTTTTTAACGATAATGATAATGTTTCCCGTTTTTAATGGGGTGTACCAAGAGGCAATTATTCCGTACAACCAAAATGAAATTAGCTACGAAGAAGCTATACAAATTAGTTGGCAACAATTCAAAGATTTCATGATTTCAGAGATTGTGGCACATAAAAATGAAGATGATATCTATATGCTTTCATCTTCAATGAATATAGAGATAGATAACATCGAGGAAACCCCTTTTCAAATTCTGGTACCTGCTTTTGCAATAAGCGAGTTAGAAATTGCCTTTAAGATGAGTATATTGCTCTATTTGCCTTTTATAATAGTCGATATGGTGGTAGCGAGTATTTTGCTATCTATGGGAATGATCATGATACCTCCGATTCTGATTTCTTTACCTTTTAAAATAATGATTTTCGTGATGGTAAACGGATGGGATCTCTTAATTGGAGGATTAGTAAGGAGTTTTGTGGGAGGATGATCTCATGAGTGAAGAAGTCCTAATAGAAATTTTTGAAAATGGTATACTTCTTTTTCTAAAAATAGTCTCTCCAATTTTAATAATAAGTGTGGCGGTGGGGTTGATTATTAGTATATTCCAAGCCGTTACACAGCTTCACGAACAGACATTGACATTTGCACCTAAAATTATAATAACTTTTCTTGCGTTGGTTTTTATGTTCTCTTGGATAATGCAAAACTTATCAGATTTTTCATTCGAGTTATTCACTCATTATTTGGGAATGATTTAGTGGTGTTGGAGAATCTCACATACCATCTATGGGTTTATTTTTTCATCTTTGCTAGGTTGGCTGGAATTACTTTTTTTATCCCTTTTTTTAGTACTCGTTTTGTTCCCGTTCATGTGAAAGTTTTTATAACACTCTTTATTTCTTATTTGGTGTTATTTGAGGTTAACGGCACTTTTCCCATAAATTCAACGCCTTTAGCAATAATATTCTATTTATTGATGAATTTTCTTTTTGGAAGCAGTGTGGGATTAATAGCTAATATTTTGTTTTATGCATTTCAATTTGCTGGGGAAACGATAGGTATCCAAATAGGTTTTGCGATGGCGAATGTTTTCGATCCTGTAACTAGCGATGAAATCTCTTTAATTTCTGAATTTTCATTTTTGTTTAGTATGTTGCTTTTTTTTATCTTTAAAGGACCGTTAATTTTATACTCAATAATTATAGATTCCTTCGACAAGATTCCTGTTGTTTTTACGCTAACACCTGATGGATTTATGATTTTTTCACAAAAATTATTTGATGTATTCACTATAGGCCTTCAGCTTTCGATGCCATTGATCGCATTTATGATCCTTATGAAGGTTGCTTTGGGAATAGTTTCTAGATTGATCCCGCAGGTTAATGTTTTTATGGTTGGTATCCCACTAGAAATACTGGTAGGATTTTTACTCTTTTTAGGAGTGATATTGAT
>NZ_JALY01000352.1:0-1660 GCF_002924615.1 Petrotoga halophila DSM 16923
TATTTTATCGACGTTTTCCCCATAATGGGACAAGTTTTCCCTATAAAGGGACAACTTGTCAATCTTTTTATTTATTATTTCTGGTAATTCCTTTTTATAATAATTAATCGAGACATAATTCCCTACTCCTTCACGTATTTTAAGTTTCTCACTATAAAGTTTTACTATTGGTTCACCTACCAAATATTTACATATTAAAGAATTTTTATTTGATTCACAAAACTCTTCAAATGAGGAATATTCTTCGTTTCTTCTTGCTATTATATATTTTATATATTCTTCAGTAAAGTTTTTAATAAATTGGCTATCTTTTATTTCGTTTCTTTTGTTTTTTGGTTTCTTCTGGTTTTTTTTGGCTTTTTGCTTTCTTTTGCTTATATCAGAAGCTAAGCTATCAGAGAAAAAAAGCCAAATATCTATTTTAATATCTTCTTCCTCTAAGTATTTTTTTATGTTTTCACAAATCTCATCTTGTAAATTTTCGCTTGCCTTCCTACTTTCATGAATAGTTTCTGTTATCTCTATCCCAATTTTTTGATTATCAAACTTAACTATGAAATCAGGAGATTCACTACATTCTAATTGATAATTTTCAGGAAAAAGATGTTCATGAAAACTTTTATAATAATCACAGATAAAATGTTTTAATGATTTAAGTTCCTTTTTTTTCTTATCGTTTATTTTTATCACCCCCGCTTTTTGTAGCATTTTCGATACTTTTAAGTGTTTTAGAAAGTATCCCGACTATGATCCAACATCTGGTGCACTTACTAAAGGAAAGTACACCTTCCTCTCACACAAGTCCTATACAAGGCTCTTATAAAATCAAATAAATTCCACCTTAAAAACTCATATAACTTCTTCCAGAGCTTTCAAATTTCTTATTATATAATTACCAATATCTTTTATCATTTTCAAATAAGGATTTTCCTTATTTTTAGCGTCTTCTTCTGCTCCTTCAAAGGGAACCCAGCCACCGAAGATTTCAAAACTATATTCACCTTCAGTAGTGCTTATACTAAGTAACATTTCACCCTTATACCCTACTAATTCATCCTTGAAATAAGCATATGTATTTGGTTTTCTGGGATAACAAGAATGTTTTAATGAATTATAAATATCCCATAAGCTAATTTTCTTTTTTTCAATTTTACCTTTTGAGAAATTTTGTGCAGTGAAATAATATTTATCATTCGAGATAATTATCCCTAAGTTTTCCATAATTTCTAGAATTTTTTGCTTTTTATTTTGATCTGTATAATTATTACTTAAATAATTCCTAAAATCATCTCTTATTCTACAGCTTCTAATATCTTGTTTTTTATCACTCTTAATATCAAAAATATCACTAAAATATTTCCTCTTTTTACTTTGATTATAATCTTCGAAAATCTCATTTCTCATTATATCCATACTACTTCCCAAAGAAAATATAAAGGCTCTAAAATCAGAAACTTTCTCATTAAAGTCTCCTTTTTCATATGAGCTTTCACATGATTTAATCCTATATTCGATGTCCTTAATACAATAATCTAAAACTTCTTTTTCCTTTTCTTTCATAACTCATTTCCCCCACATTAGATTATACTATATGTCCATGAGAAAATTGGTTAGATCATAAATCGATGTCTTTAAAATGATGCCCTTTCCTTCAACCCAA
>NZ_JALY01000021.1:0-1620 GCF_002924615.1 Petrotoga halophila DSM 16923
CCAATAGGCTTGTGGATCTCTTTTGAATACAAAAAATTTACCATAGTTATCAGGATTGTGCGATCTATGATAACGAAAGATAATATTTTTGCTAGTCAATGCGGCAACTTCTATTTTTCCAGATTCATGAGACATTACAAATCTAGGTCTTTTGGCTAAACCTGAGATATCTTCTAAAGATTCTAGGAATATTGAATAAGCTTTTTCTAAAGGAATAGTAAAACCTTTATTTCCCATGACAGGTCTATTTTGAAATACATAATAGGGAGGAATACCATTAAAGGATAGCTTTTTAAATAATGTCGATAATGTCTTAGGATTATCATTAATACCATGCAAAAGAGGAGTTTGATTTGCTATTATGGCTCCAGAATTTTGCAATATATTTATTCCCTGAATAGAAGCAGAAGTTAATTCTCTTGGGTGATTAAAGTGCACAATAAAATATAATTTTTTACCACTATTGGTAATTTTTTTAATGAAACTTGATAGGGTATCATCCGATATTATTCTGAAAGGGTTAAAAGCCGGGGTCTTTGTACCTATGCGAATGATTTTTATATGATCTATTTCATTAATAGCTTCTATAATTGATTTAAGTTTATTAGTTGAAAGGAGTAAAGGATCACCCCCTGTCAGGAGAACATTTGTGATTTCTTCATGTTTTCGAATATAATCGAGATCTTGTTCAATTTCACGGGTTCTAACTACTTCTTTACCAACGTTCTTGAACAATCTTTTTCTAAAACAGAATCTACAGAAACTCCCACATACATCATTTACTAACAGTAAAGCGGTATCCCTATACTTGTGTTGCAATCCCTTACTTATTGTATATGAATGTTCTTTTGAAGCGTCTTCTAATCCCCATTCTTCCAATTCTTCAATATTTGGAATTATAATCTTTCTTATAGGATCGTTTTTGTCTTTCCAATTGATTAAGTCCAAGTAATATTCATTAGCTCTAAACTTATACTTTTCTTCAACAGGTTGAAGTTCTTTTAATTCTTCTTGTGAAATCCCTTTTACTTTTTCCAACTTAGTAACATATTCTGGATACATCGATATCACTCCCCTAATATTTTTCATCATCGGCATTTTATATTATTCTTTTTGAGAAAAATTTTTCAATAATGAAGAAATCTCATATTTCAATCTCTTTAATAAATACCCATAAATATTGGTAAATATCAAATAAAGAAATATTATAAAGAATAGACCTTTTCCCTGAGTTGCAAAATCCGGAAGAAGTTCACCAAAAAAGGTAAACATAAGATAAAAGGCAAGAATCGAAAAAATTGTAATGAATAAGTGTTTAAATAACCTTTTTTCTACAACAATAAAAGCAAGGATTGGAAGAAAAAAGAGCAAAAATATACCAATTGCTTCAACAACAAAGCCACTGATAAATATTAAAAAGAAAATTGAAATACTGAAAATAAATGCATATCTTTTTTCTAAAAAGAAAACTCCCAGAGGAAGAATTAAACTAACAACGGTGGGAGCGATTCTCAAATACCTTGAAATAAGGAAAAGCAAGAAAAAAAAGATAACCAAAAAAGCAGTCTTTATAAGGGGATTTTTTATATCTAAATTCATAAACTTTTAAAACCAATTACA
>NZ_JALY01000353.1:0-1069 GCF_002924615.1 Petrotoga halophila DSM 16923
TCTCATTCCAGCATCAACTATAGGATAACCTGTTCTCCCTGTACACCAAGCTTTAAATTTATCCAAACCATTTTCCCACTGTATTTGGTTGTATTTCTCCTTAAAGGAATTACCTAAAACATGAGGGAAATGATAAAGAATATGAGTAAAAAAATCACGCCAGTGAAGTTGTGTAATAATTTCGTGTTCATTACCGAAGTTTTCATTTACTTTTTTATATACCTCTCTCACAGAAACTGTTCCAAATTTAAGATGGGGAGATAATTTTGTTGTTCCATCGATTGAAGGTATGTTTCTAATTTCACTGTAATTTTTTAATTTGACTATTCTCTCTATATAACGTAACCCTTCTTTTCGCCCACCTTTTAACATTAAATTTTCATTTTGAGGAAATTTATCAACCTGAAGAGCAATACTTGAGCTAATTCCTTCTGTAAAATAATTTTTAAATTTATTCTTCTGTGGTTCTCGCACATCTGTTTTTTTGGATTTTTTTAAAAAATCGGTGAACTTTATATATGGCATTCCATTATCTTTCAAAACTTCTGTGGGTTCATGTAATAAAACATCAAAATGTTCTTCAAAATCTACTCTTTCCTTTTCACAAATAGCTTTTATTTCATTATCTATTTTCTTACTAAAAGGAGTGTAATCTTTATTCACAAAAACTGCTTCTATTCCTAATGTTTTGATTAAACTTTCAACTACTTTAGAAGTAAGTCCTTCAAAAAAGTATAGTCTAGCGTTCAATTGGTGTAGCTCATCATTGAGTTCTTTTAGACTGTTGATCATAAATTGAACCGCGTTGTCTGATTTGTAATCATTGTCTTTAATCTGTCGATCATCAAATATAAAAGCAGGTATGACTCTTTCACAACTTTGAAGTGCTTCTATGAGAGAAGTATTATCCTCTAACCTAAGATCTCGTCTGAATATGTGCAACCCAATTTTATATTTATAATTCGGTATTTTTACCACCTCTAAGGCCTTTAGTATGTCTTTTATAATTAAATACAACTTACCTAAGCTAATAATAAAAAGGTAATTTTAAAGTATTGAGAATTTTAAA
>NZ_JALY01000090.1:0-1069 GCF_002924615.1 Petrotoga halophila DSM 16923
AAGGTTGTATACAACGCTATTAAATTATTTTAATGAAAACCATCAAAAAAGAACGGAGGAAAAAAGTTGTCTGAAAATCTAAAAGAGATCGTAGAAGAAATAAGTAAGAATGATAATGTTTTGATAGTAGGGCATATACTCCCAGATGGAGATGATGTGAGTAGTTTAGTATCGATGACTTTAGGATTAGAAAAATTAGGAAAAAATGTGACTGCAGTGATCGACGATGAAATCCCCGAATATCTTTTACAATTTCCTTGGGTTAAATCGAAGATCAAAAAGTTTGAAGATGTTGAAAAAATAATTTATAAGAACTTCGATATCATGGTAATTTTAGACTGCTCATCACCGGATAGAATAGGAAAATTTGAAAAATATTTAAATGCTTTTCATGTCCTTTTGATAGATCATCACGTAACAAATACACATTTTGGAAATTTGAATTGGGTAGACCCCACGATGGCTTCAACTGCTCAAATGGTTTATAGAATATTAACCTCTTTAAATGTTGAATACGACAAAGAACTGGCTACAATGAATTTGTTAGGAATAGCAACCGATACCGGCTTCTTTAAATATCAAAATGCCGACGTTTTAGTTTTCAAAGATGTCACTGAATTGATTGAAAAAGGAGCAAATATTAGTGATATTTCTAATACCATATTGGATAACATACCATTAGAACAGATCTATTTGTACAAAGATGTCATTTCCAATCTTAAACTTGCCTTAAATGGTCAAATTGCTTATTCTTTATTATCCCTGGATATGCTCTCTAAATACAACGTTTTACCAAAAGACTCTCCTTCATTTGTAGAAAACCTTCGATCCATAAGAGGCGTTGAGATCGCCATTGTATTTCAAGAATATGAAAAAGGTTCCTATCATGTTTCATTAAGATCCAAAAAGTGGGCAGATGTATCAAAGATCGCTCTCAATTATGGTGGAGGCGGTCATCCCCGAGCGGCTGGATTTTCAATTGAAACAAACGATATAAAACAAACAATGGAAGAAATTGTCTATTACATATCCAAAACAATAGGAAATCCCAGTCGTAACTTAGCCTATA
>NZ_JALY01000354.1:0-2642 GCF_002924615.1 Petrotoga halophila DSM 16923
TTAATATATTAATCAATGGCGACATCAAATAATAATTTGTCATTAATCATTGTGATTCCTCCACTTATATTCAAAGAAAAAAGTATCAAAATATTATAAGAAATTCCTGAAGTCTTTTTCTAACTCTATCAATTTTAAAAAATTTTGATATTTGCTCTTATAATAATTTTTGGTTTGATAGTTTGGATAAAAAAGTTTATTGACCTGAGGTTTAAATTTAGCCAAGTCATTCTTATCTATATCTCCACATCCAATTGCAGCTAATAAAGCAGCTCCATATGCAGATCCTTCGTATATTTTCAATGTTTGTAATTCTTTTTCTATCACATCCGCTATCATTTGAGACCATAATTTACTTTTTGTAGCCCCTCCAATTAAATAGCATATGTTTTCCTCACCTAATACGTCTTTTATTTTTTCATATGCTAGTTTTATTGAAAAAGAGATTCCTTCTAAAACGGATCTTATCATATCTTCTTTTGAATGGGAAATACTTAAACCCATCCATGCACCTTTTGCATCTGCGTCCATAATTGGTGTCCTTTCTCCAGTGAGATATGGCAAAAAATATAAAGTATTAGTTTTCTTCATGTTTATTTCTTCGATTCTAGTGTGATCAAAGTCTAATGTTCTTAAAGCCCATTCAAGTACATTCCCAGCATTTTGAATAGCACCTAAATAATGCCATCCCGTAAAAGGATGGCAAAATATATGAACACCAGCATTTTTATCTAAAGCTAATTGTTTTGTGGGTCGAAAGATTTGAGCGGCGGTTCCACAAGATACAAAGGATTCATCTTCATCTAACACTCCAAGGCCGACAGCGGCAGCTTCTTGATCACCTGCGCCAACAATTAAAGGGATGTTTTTGTTTAATCCAATTTCTCGAGATATTTCATCATTCAAATAATCAACGATTTCGTATGAGTTCTTAATTTTTGGAAGCTTTTGAGGATCAATGTCAAAAACGTTTAGAATATCTTGGGACCAATTATGAGATTTTATATCCATCAAAAGTGTAGCAGAAGCATCTGTTTTATCAGTGACTAAAGCTTTATTTTTTCCTAAAAAATATCTTAAGAAATCTTTTGGTTGAAAGAAACAAGAACTTTTTTTATAATTCTCTTCTTCATTATTCTTTAACCACAGAATTTTAGGTAAAGTGAAACTTGGGTTGGAAAGATTCCCTGTGATACTAAATATATCAACTTTTTCTGGGATTAATTTTGCTTCTTCTTTTGCCCTTCGATCCATCCAGGTCATACAGGGCATTACTAATTTTCCATTATTATCAATTGCAACCAATCCATGCATTTGCCCTGAAAAACCTATGGCCTTAATTTTAGGAGAATAAGAGCCATTTCTTTTTAAGATCTTATTCATTAGAAAAAGAGTTTTTTCTATCCATTCGTATGGATTTTGTTCATGAAATCCTTCTTTAAAAGATTTAGAAGATAGCTTCACTTTTTCAAAATCCACTATTCCGTGTTTTTGTGAAAAAAGAAGAACTTTTAAATTTGTTGTTCCTAGATCAATTCCAATGTAAGCTATATATATCATCTCCTAATAAAAAATTTGGAAAAATTGTTCACATTTTATTAACTTCTATTAAAATTTTTAAAACTTCGTTTTTATTATTTAAAGCGTATTCATATGCTTGAGGTACCTTATCAAATGGAAAAACATGTGTTATTATTTTTTCATAATCAATTTGATTTTTTTCCAATAAATTTATGGCTGTTAGGTAATCTTCAACTACATACATAAGAGAACCTCTAATTGTTAATTCTCTGTCCTGAACATAAATTAATTTCACATTTGAGTTTGAGGAAGGCACGCCAACCAAGACAATTTCAGTTCCTTTTCTAGCATTTTCTATGGCCATATTTAAAGTAGCATCTGCACCAACACAATCAAAGACAATATCGGGTCCATCAAAAGTAAAATTGCCTTTAATATTTGTATCTGCAGGAGTCGTTGTAATGATTCCTGGAAGCAAGCTACTGAGTAATCGAAGCCTTTTTTCAACTAAATCCACAACTACAATTTTTTTTGCTCCTGATAAGTAAAGAAAGATGGAAGTAAAAATTCCTATGGGACCAGCTCCATATAAGAGGACCTCATTCCCAGGAGTAAACGAGGAAATTCTAACACTATGTATAGCAACTGAGAAAGGTTCTATCAGCGTGGCTATTTTTGGAGAAATATTATTTACCTTGTATAATTTATTAGCAGGAAAAGTAACAAAATTTTGCAAACCACCATCCCTTCCTACACAACCTATAACCTTTAAATTTTCACAGATATTATATTTTCCATGTTTACAATTATAGCATTCTCCGCAAGAGATGTTAGGCTCTAATACTACTTTATCCCCAATTTTTAAATTTCTAACGGAACTACCTATTTTTATAATTTCACCAGTTACTTCATGTCCTAAGACTATTTCCGGATGAACTAAAGGATGCGTTCCTTCATATGCATGCAAATCTGAACCGCATATTCCAACATAAAGCACCTTTAGAATCACTTCGTCATGTTGAAGTTCAGGGAAACTTTCTTTAACTTTAATAATTTTTTTTAAATCTTTAAATATCCATTTTTCATTATCTTGCATAAGATCTCCTCCTCGTATAATATGT
>NZ_JALY01000355.1:0-1048 GCF_002924615.1 Petrotoga halophila DSM 16923
AATATAAAGAAAATATCCCCAGTGGATCTTTTTGAATTGTTTTACCAAGAAGTCAAAAACCAAGAACTTTCTTTTGAGGAAAAACAGATAGTGGCAAGTATTTTCAATGAACTCCAAAAAGCAAGTGGTGAAGAAAAATGAGACCAATAAAATTAAAATTTCAGGCCTTTGGCCCTTTTTTAGAAGAGCAAGAAATAGATTTTAACAAATTAAGAAACGATACTTTGTTCTTAATTACCGGTCCAACAGGTGCAGGAAAAACTACGATTTTCGATGCAATCTGTTATGCTTTATACGGAAATGGTTCGATGGATGAAAGAGGAGATGCTATAGCCAGGTCTCATTTTGCAGATGAAAAAACCGATACATACGTGGAATTTGAATTTCAATTCAAAGATAAAATAATCGAAATCTCGAGAACTCCATCTTACGAAAGATCAAAAAAAGATGGGGAAGGGACCACAAAGCAAAATAGTCAAGCTATTATAAAAATATATCAAAATGGTCAACTGATACTACATGAAACTGGGGTTAAAAAAGTAAATAGTAAGGTAGAAGAATATCTAGGCCTGAACTATGAACAATTCAAGCAGATAATAATGATTCCACAGGGAGAATTCAGAAAGTTTATAACAGCCAATTCAAACGAGAGAGCAGAGATCTTTAAGAAGATATTTGACATAAGTATATATGAGCGTTTCGAACAAAAAATAGACGAGATTTTTAAAAATATAGAAAAAGGATTAAAGGCCCAGCAACAAAAAATCAGAAACATACTAGAGGCGGTAAACCTCGAATCAGAAGAATACAATCAATTGTTGAAAGAAGAAAATATCGATCCTGAAAATCTAGTCGATCAATTAACAAAGGAAATTAAGAAGAGGGAAGTTTCAAAAGAAGAAACCAAAAAACAAAAATCTCAAAGACGAGACAAACTACAAAAACTAAATACAGATCTTGAAAATATAAAAAAAGTTAATGAACTAATCGAAAAGAAAGAGACCCTTAAAAAAAAGATCGAAGAACTACAACAAAATTCCAAGTATAT
>NZ_JALY01000356.1:0-1493 GCF_002924615.1 Petrotoga halophila DSM 16923
ACTTTAGAGTTACTTACTCACGAGTTAGTAACTCATGAGTTAGTTATCGAGGGACTTATATGTTCATTGGTAGAGAACCAGAGTTAACCGCTTTAAACAAATTGTACCAAGAAGACAAATTCCAATTTGTTGTTGTATATGGAAGAAGACGGGTTGGGAAAACCACCTTGCTTTTGAAGTTCTGCAAAGAAAAGCCTTTTATATTTTTTGTTGCCGACGAATCAGTAGATAGTCTTTCATTAGAGAAATTTTCTAAAGAGGTTTTTTCATTTTTCAATCTAACGGGCTTAACTGAGTTTAATTCTTGGGAAGAAGCTTTTCTTTTTATTGCAAATAGAGCAAGAGAAGAAAGATTAATAATAGTAATTGATGAGTTCCAATATTTAGTGAATGCGAATCGTAGTATCCCATCGATTTTACAGAAATTGATAGATCATACTTTGAAAGACACCAAATTATTTTTGATAATCTGTGGTTCATATGTCAATTTTATGGAAAATGAAGTTTTGGGTTATAAAAGTCCGTTGTATGGGAGAAGAACCGCGCAATTTGAGATTACCCCTTTTGGTTTTTTTGACAGTCGAAAGTTCTTCCCAAAATATTCTTGGGAGGAACAAGTCAACACATATGGAGTTTTAGGGGGCACACCACAATACTTTGTCACCTTTGATGAAAAAGTGGACGTTTATGAAAATATAAAACAAAAAATATTATTTAAATCATCGTATCTTAACGAAGAACCTATATTCTTGCTAAGACAAGAATTAAGGGAGCCTTTGATTTACAATTCTATTTTAGAAGCTTTAGCAGAAGGAAACGGAAAATTGAATGAAATTTCCTCAAGAATCAGTTTCGATAATTCCAAAGTAGCTAAGTATTTGGAAACCTTGATTGATCTAAAGATCGTTGAAAGAATAAAACCTGAACCAATAGGCAGAAAAAGTAGGGGTAGTATTTTCAAGATTAAGGATAATTTCTTTAAATTTTGGTATAGGTTTGTTTTTAAAAACAAAGCATTAATCGAACAGGGATTGGCGGATTTCGTTATAAAAAATAAAATAAAGCCATTTATGAATGAGTATATAGGCCCCATTTTTGAAGACATTTCAGTTGAAATCCTGAAGAAAATGAATGTCGAGGGTAAATTGCCGTTCATTTTTGAAAATATTGGCAAGTGGTGGGGGAATACCCCCATTAAAAAAATAGAAGAAGAAATCGATATAGTAGCCTACGATAAGAAAAACATTCTTCTTGGTGAATGCAAATGGCAAAATACATTGCTAGACATGTTGGTAGTTAAAAAACTTATGGATAAAGGGGCTTTATTTCATTTTGAGAATAAATTTTATATACTTTTCTCGAAAAACGGTTTTACGAAAGAGACCTTGAATTTTGCTAAAGCCAGCAGTAATATTATTTTAATAAGTTTTAAAGATTTTGTGTCTTCTAAAAATGAAGAATTAATTTGATTTTCTCACGAAAATAGTGGGTAA
>NZ_JALY01000357.1:0-1968 GCF_002924615.1 Petrotoga halophila DSM 16923
GGGTTATGCAGTTTCAAAAAGTCCTTTTGGTCCATGGGAGAAAAGTAAAGATAATCCAGTTATAATAAAAGATGTGTCAATAGGTGTTTAGGGTCCAGGGCATTGTTCTGTTACTACATCTCCTAGTGATTTTGAATTGTTTATAGTTTATCATACTCATGCTTTTCCTCAATCACCAGGTGGAATTAGAGTACTAAATATTGATAGAATATATTTTGAGAAAAATGGTGCCTTAATTGTAAAAGGTCCTACTAGAACACCTCAACCTTTTCCTGAATAATTTCTGATTTATTTATAACACTATTTTTAGATATTTAAAATAAAAAATTTCTTTTAAAGGAAGGAGAAAAAATATGGATGGAATTGCAAGATGTGAATATCCTCGCCCCAATTTTAAAAGGGATCAATGGTTGTGTTTAAATGGAACTTGGGAATTTGAATATGATGATCAAAATAAAGGTGAGAGTGAACAATGGTTTCAAAATCATTATTTTACAAAAAAAATAGAAGTTCCTTTTTGTTATGAAAGTAAATTAAGTGGGATAGATGATAAAAATCATCATGATTATGTTTGGTATAAAAGAATTTTTTCTTTACCAAAAGAGTGGAAAAATAAAAAAATAAAGTTAAACTTTGGAGCTGTCGATTATATTGCTAAGGTATGGATTAATGGGCAGTTTGTAGGCAATCATATAGGTGGGAATACTCCATTTAGTTTTGACATTACAAATGAGTTAAAATGGGATGATGAAGAGGAAATCGTAGTTAAGGTAGAAGATAGAACTTATGATCCATCACAGGCCAGAGGGAAGCAAAGCTGGACAGGTAAACCTTTTGCTTGTTGGTATACTAACACTACTGGAATCTGGCAAACTGTTTGGTTAGAACCTGTTAATAATGATCATATAGAAAAAATTAGACTGACACCAAATATCAATAAAGCAACGGTTTTAATAGAAGCTATTTTATCTCCTGAGGCTATAGGTAATACATTAAATATCGATATTAAATTTGAAGACTCAAAGATATTGGAAAGCAGTATTTTCTGTCAAGATCGTATAATACAGATAGAATTAAACGTGCTTTCGAAGGATTTTGAATGGGGTATGAAATTGTGGAGTCCAGAAGAACCTAATTTATATGAGATATTTTTTAAATTAATCGACAATAAGGGAGAAATGAAAGACTTAGTGATGAGTTACTTTGGTATGAGAAAAGTTTCAACCAAGGGCGGTAAATTCTTATTGAACAATCGACCATTTTATCAAAAATTAGTTTTAGATCAAGGATATTTTCCTGAGTCTTTATTAACTCCTCCGAGTGAGGAAGCTATAATAAATGACATAAAATTGACTAAAAATTTTGGATATAATGGTGTAAGGAAACATCAAAAAGTTGAAGACCCCCTGTATCTCTATTGGTGTGATAAATTAGGATTATTAGTTTGGGGAGAAATGGCCTCTTTTTATCAATTTAATTCGGAATCATGCAATCAATATTTAAGAGAATGGCAAGAAATTATAGACAGGGATTATAACCATCCTTCAATAGTTGTATGGACACCCTTTAATGAATCTTGGGGAGTACCAAACATTTTAACAGATAAAAAGCAACAGAAATTTACGAAAAGTGTTGTAAATCTAATAAAATCTTTAGATCAGACTCGCTTAGTTGTGTCTAATGACGGTTGGGAACATACCGAAACAGATCTGTGTACAATTCATGATTATCGTCAAGAGAGTACAGAATTTTTAAAAGTATATTCAGATAAAAATGAAGTTGTTAAAGGATGCCCAGCTGGAAAATTCATTTTTTCCGAAGGATATAACTATTCTGATCAACCTGTTCTTATTACCGAATATGGGGGAACAGCTTTTTTAAAGGATGAAGGATGGGGATATGGTAACAAAGTTTCTTCTGAGGAAGAATTTTTAAAAAAATTTTCTCAATTAACTCAAGCAATAAAAT
>NZ_JALY01000358.1:0-3285 GCF_002924615.1 Petrotoga halophila DSM 16923
TCACGGTATCGATATCTATACTAAATAGATGGAGGTGTGGAAGAATGAAAAAAAGATTTATTGTAATTTTATTGTTTGTTAGTTTGATCTTCTCAACATTAAGTTTTTCGAAGCCGGTTGAAATCACGTTTTGGACTCTGTTTAGTGGTGGAGAAGGTCACATAATGACGAATCTAGTTAATCAGTTCAACAAAGAACAAAACGAAATTTTTGTGAATCAGCAACCTTTAGATTGGGGAGAATATTACAACAAGTTGCTTGCGTCCATGGTGGGTGGAAATCCCCCAGATCTAGCGATTATGCATCTCTCTAAGATGCCTGATTATGTTGGAAGAGGAACGTTAGTGTCAATTGATAAGTATGTATCTGAAGGAATAAAAAGAGACTACCTAGAAAACATAAGAGCTGCAGCTACTTTTAATAATCAATTATATGCTCTTCCTTTGGATACGCACCCCTTGGTTATGTATTACAATAAAAATGTATTACAAGAAGCAGGGTTAATTTCTGAAAATGGGGAACCATTACTTCCGAAAACTTTTGAAGAATTATACAATTTTTCTAAGATAATTAAAGAAGAAACAGGAAAATATGGGATGATCATAGAAGATCTAAATGGCCTAGGTGAAAGATTATGGTTGACTGTTTACAGAAACCTAGGAGGACAAATTGAAGACGAAAATGGAAATTTCATAATAGAAAAGGATATAGCCGAGAAAACATATGGAGAAATACTAAAGTTTTATGAAAAAGATTTGACTACTTTTGTAGATTATGAAACTGCTAGAGCAATTTTTATTAGTGATCAAGCGGGTTTTACTTTTGATGGAGTATGGTCTATGGCTGCATTTGAAGATATGGATGTCTTAGATAAAGTTGGTGTCATGCCTGTTCCAGCTTTTTCGACCACCGAAAAGGCTTACGTATGGGGAGATTCTCATACTTTAATTGTACCAAAAGGATCAAAAATTAACGAGGAAAAGGTCAAAGCGGCTGTAAAATTTGCAGAATGGTTAGTTAATCATTCTTATGAATGGGCAGTAGCAGGTCACATTCCTGTTATTAAGAGTGTGAGAGAATCAGAAGAATTCTTGAGCTTGCCTTTGAGACAAGATTATATGTTATCTGCTGAGCAAGCCTTCATTCCACAGATTAAAGGTTGGGCTGAAGTTCAAGATAAATTGGTTGAACTTTGCCAAGGTGTAGTTTTGGGGTCAGTAACACCGGAAAAAGCAGCAGAAGAACTAATAAGGACTGTTAATGAGGTTATTAAATGATTTTATAGTTTTATTTAAAAAAGCATTCCACTGTCTCAGTGGAATGCTGTGTTTTATAATATTTATCTAAAAAAACACACGTTAATTTGTTATTTTTCAAGAAGTTAACCTTTAATTTTAATCTGAGAATGTGAGTCTTTATGAAGAAAAATTCTATTAAGGTATATTTATTCTTTCTACCCTTTGGCGTATTATATGGTTTGTTTTTAATATACCCTCTTATAAATGGTTTCAGAATGAGTTTTTTTGATTGGGATTTATTTGGAGAGCCACAATTTATTGGTTTACAGAATTTTTCGAAAATGTTTAATGATCCAACTTTTTGGTCAAGTTTATGGCACACGGTTTACTTTGTAATATTGACTGTGCCACTTTTAGTTATTTTAGGATTTTTAATGGCTCTGTTGTTAAATTCCAAAATATATATGAAAAGACTTTTTCGTATGTTATTCTTTTTTCCATATGTCTTATCTATTACAATAGTATGTAGCATTTGGGCTTTTTTGTATCAACCACATTTCGGAATTATAGATAAGATATTTGAAATAATAGGTATTAATTACACAGGTTGGTTACTAGATCCTAAAACTGCTATGCCAGCTATTGCTTTGACTACGATATGGTGGACGTTAGGTTTTAATGTAATTCTTTATTTAGCCGGATTACAGGAAATTTCAGATTCAGTATATGAAGCGGCTACGATAGACGGTGCAAATTCATTTCAGAAAACCATTTTTATAACTATCCCTTTGTTGAAAAGGACACACGCATTAGTTTTAGTGCTACAAACGATAGCATCATTACAAATTTTTGGTCAAGTATATATAATGACTGGGGGAGGACCTCAGGGTAGTACTAGAGTGTTAATACAATATATATATGATCAAGGCTTTAGATACTTTAGAATGGGATATGCGCAAGCTATGGCTTTGTTTTTCTTTGCAATAATGTTTGTAATAGCCTTTATCCAAATTAGATTAACACTGCGGACAGGAGGTGAATAAGATTGAAGAGGTCAAAACTTTTAACTATTATAGCGGTTATAATTTTTGTTATATATATATTTCCGATATTATGGATGTTCCTTTCGGCCTTTAAAACAGATTTGGAAATAATAACTCAAAAATTTTCCCCTTCTCATTTAAATTTAGAAAATTATTCATATATATTGGAACAATCAGGTATATTGAGATGGTTATTTAATAGTGCCTTCATTTCATTAACTTCTACCCTAGGGGCATTAGTTGTTACTGTGTTTGCATCGTTTTCTTTAGGTAGATTAAAGTTTAAAGGAAATACCGTTTTATTTTATATTACGTTAGCAGGGGTTATGATCCCTTTACAGGCAATAATGATTCCTCGATATTTACTTTTAAGAGATTTAAACTTATTAAATACTTATTGGGGTTTAATTATACCCTATATGGTTAATCCTATGTTTGTATTAATAGTCTCACAGTTTTTCAAGGGAATCCCTAAAGAATTTGAAGAAGCGGCGAGGATCGATGGAGCAAACGATTTTTTTATTCTTTTTAGAATAATGGTTCCATTAGCAAGGCCTTCTTTAATTGCAATTGCAGTGTTTAGTTTTGTTTCTTCTTGGAATGACTTTTTATGGCCTCTAATAGTGATGTCAGACTCTTCAATGTATACTCTACCAATTGGTTTGGCAACATTTTATGGGTCTTACAGTATGAAATATGGGGTGACGATGGCTGGAAATGTTATAGCAGCTTTACCAATATTTATATTTTTCCTAATTTTTCAGGAACAGTTAATAAAAGGATTAACAGCAGGTGGCTTAAAGGAATAATAAAGAATAAATGAAATAAAAAATGCTTCAACAAGTGTTAAAATCATCGACTATTGGGAGATGATATCAAGTGGATAAAAAGTTAATTTCATTTTTGTTTGTATCATTTACTTTATTAAATTCAATAATTGTATTATCAAATTCAGACAAAATGTATAAAATTCCTTTGGATGTTTTTATTGAAGATCCTTTTGT
>NZ_JALY01000165.1:0-21007 GCF_002924615.1 Petrotoga halophila DSM 16923
TTTTTGAATTTTTTGGTAAACACAAGGTCAAAGTAGTGGCTGGAACGATAGGTAACGATGAACACAACATAGGTATCAGAGAAATACTAGATATAAAACATGGAGGTATAGAAAAATATGGAATAAGCTACGTTTATCTCGGAACTTCTGTGCCGCCAGAAAAAATCATAGATAGTGCGATAGAAGTGGGAGCCCAAGCGGTTTTAGCTTCTATGATTATTACTCATAATGAAGTTCATGTAGAAAATATGAAAAAACTACATGAAATTGCTATAGAAAAAGGAGTTAGAGATAAACTATTACTCATCGTTGGAGGAACTCAGATAACCAATGATTTAGCGACAAATAACTACATGGACGCTGGCTTTGGAAGAGGTACCAAAGGGAATCACGTTGCCACATTTTTGGCTAGGAAATTAAAAGAAAGAGAGCAAAACGAATAATTTTTAATTATTTATTCTTGCTTTAAATCTTTTTTTAGTGTAAAATTGAGATAGTGAAACCCTAATTCTTCCAAAGGGAGGAAATTTTGATGTCGTTTGAAATTGATACAAGGGTTTTAAAAAATGCCGTTCAATTAACCAGTAATGCTGTTTCAAGGAAAACTGCTAACCCTATTTTGAAAGGAATAAAATTGGCTGTAGAAGACGATGAGTTACATATTTATGCTACAGATTTGCAGACCGGTTTTCACAAATGGCTGAAGGTTAAAGATAGCGATGAAAATTTTTCTACAGTGGTTGAACAGACGATTTTTTTGGAAATACTATCGAATCTCACTTCTGACACAATTACTATAACTTTGGATGGAGTCTTGAAGATTTCAGGTGGCAATTCTGTATTTCGATTACCTACCATGGACCCTGATGAATTTCCTTCTCTTGCTTTCGAGGTTACAGGGAATTCAATTTTGTTAGATAGAACAATTATTACTAATATGATCGATAAGGTTGTTTTTTGTGCTTTAAAAGATTCTTCTTCCCTTTCGCGCAATTTAAATGCCGTTTACTGGGATTTTAGACAAGGTGGCTTTTTGAACTTAGTCGCAACCGATTCATATAGATTAGCCCTTTCTGAAAGTAAGTTGGAAGATGATAATATTCTTTCACCATTCCTTTTATCCCTAAAAAGTATGGATGAATTAAAAACGATACTTTCAGCAGCAAAGACAGAGAAGATAAGAGTGGTCCAAAGTGGTTCTCAAATTCTCTTTGATTTTGAAGAAGATAATAACCAGCTGATTTATAACGTTATAGATGCTGAATTTCCTAATTATTTGAGTATAATTCCCGAGAGTTTTATCACAAAGATCAAGGCTAAGACCTCAGAATTTTTGGCTATTATGAAAAGGATGTCTATAACAGCCGGAAGTGAGGAATATACTTTATTAAATATTGAAGATGGAAGAATACAGTTTTATGCGAGTTCTCCGGATGTTGGTGAAGCAAAAGAAGAGATTGATGTCGAACAAGAGGGTAAAAATATTGAGATTGCTTATTCCCCAAGATATTTCAGGGAAGCGTTAGAAAGAATAGAGACAGTGGAATTTGAATTTGATATATCCGATGAGGAAAAACCTACCATTTTAAAACCTTTGGAAGACAACAGTTACATGTTCATAATAATGCCAAAAAGGAAAAGTTGAAACATGTTAAAAATTGGGTTTGGTTACGATGTTCATCCTTTTGCTGAAAATAGAAGATTAATATTGGGTGGAGTTGTAATAAATCATCCAAAAGGTTATGGATTAGCCGGTCATTCTGATGGAGACGTTTTTTTTCATGCATTAATTGATAGTTTATTAGGGATGTGCGGTTTGGGGTCGATAGGGGAGTACTTTCCTGAAAGTAAAGAATTTGAAAATATTAGTAGCTCAATCCTTTTAGAAAAGACTATGGATTTGATAAGCAAAAGATATGTTGTTAAGATAAATAATATAGATGCGGTAATCATATCTAAGAGCGTGAAGATCAGTTCTATATCTGAGCAAATAAAAAATAATACCTCACGCATCTTAAATTTAGAAGTAAGTCGTATAAACTTAAAAGGTAAGAGCGGTAATGGTTTGGGGATAGGCGGAAAAGACGAAGGTATAGAAGTTTATTGTACCATCTTGGGTGAGGTAGATGAAATATAAACTCGTTCATAGTTTCGATATGTCTCCCAAAGATATGATCAAAATACAGAAAAAGTTAGCTGAAGAGGTTAAATTAAGCCATTTCTCTGACGTACCAAACTTAGTAAGCGGTGTTGATCTTTCCTTTCCAAAAGACAAAGGATTAGCTGTAATTGTAACTATGGATTTTAAAAAATTATCGGTGATCGATGTAACATACGCCGTGGATAAGGTTACCTTACCTTATATTCCTGGCCTTCTTGCTTTTAGAGAGCTTCCTATCTTTTTAAAGGCTTGGGAAAAACTTCAAATTGAACCTGATATTGTTTTTTTTGATGGTCAAGGCTATGCCCATCCTAGAAGGATGGGCATAGCTACACATGCATCTTTTTTTATTGAAAAGCCAACTATAGGAATCGCTAAATCTAGGTTAATTGGTGAATACGAAGAACCCGGAAAGAAAAAGGGTGAATTCACATTTCTGTACCATAACGATGAGAAAATAGGAATAGTGTTGAGAACAAGAGATAATGTGAAACCTGTATTTGTATCTCCTGGCAACTTGGTTGATTTCAATAATGCCTTAGATTTCACTTATCATTTTGCCACAAAGTATAAAATTCCTGAGATAACTCGAAAGGCACACTTATACACTCAAAGTTTAAAGCAGAGGTGACGTTGTTGACCGAAAAAAACACGCAAAATTTTATATACATCTCAATGATTGTATTTTCTATGGTCATGAACACCCTTGCTCCTCTTATGACTTCCATTCAAGAAAGATTCTCTGTTTCAATAACTGTTTCTTCTTCATTACCTTTTATAAGCACCTTTGGTACTATGATATCCAACTTTATAGGTAGCTTTTTTATCGCCCAGATAGGTTATAAAATTTTTTTGACCGGTGCTTTTATCGTTGAAATTTTGGGTTTGGTTTTATTTGTAACCGCATTTAATTTTCCTATGGTTGTATTATCAGCTTTTTTATTGGGGGTAGCGACTGGGGCAACTTTTATGACTTTAACTTCCGCTTTTTCACACCTTGATAGGAAAACCCAAAATTTTGGATTTTTAAACGCGAGTTTTGGAATTGGAGGTATAATAGCACCCCTTTTGGTTAGCTTATTTTTAGTTATGAAATTAGATTTTAGATTTGTGTATTTTATACACTTAATCTTAATTTCGTTACTTTTCATTTTTGTTTTAATTTATAAGCCCATTCAAAACATAAAGTATGAAGCGATTAAATTTAAAGAAGCCACAGGTATAATAAGGAAAAAATTTGTTTATTTATCATTGTTGATATTCTTATTCTATTCCGGAACTGAAATAGGTATAATAACATGGAGCGGGAACCTTTTCTACGATGTTTTTAATTATTCGAAAGAATTTTCATCTGTAATTATAAGTTTATTTTGGGTAGTTTTTACCTTGGGTAGAGCTATTACGGAATTTTTAAACAGAAAATTAACGGAATTGGGAACCATTTTTTACTTCTCTATTTCTCTTATAGTAAGTCTTGCATTGTTGCTAATATTTCAGCACTTTATTTTCTTTCTTTTCGTTGGTTTTAGTTTATCTGCCATTTTTCCAAGCATTCAAAAATACACCAATCAAAATCTCCCAAAGAGAATCTTAGGGATGTACAACGGGTTGGCTTTTGGTTCTACTGGGATTGGGGCTATGATAATTGCAACTTCCATGGGAGTAATTGGTGATATTAATTTTAATATCTCATATACCATTCCCTTTTTAACTTTTACTATCATCATTTTTATCACACAAAAATTGGGTAAGGAAAAGTTAGAAAGTGATAAGTGAAATTAAGTAATGTACAAAAAGGGGGAAAAATGAAATATTCTAAGATAAAAACTGGTTGCATAGACGGGTTTAAAGTAGAAAATATCTTAGTAGAAATCGACGTAAACTCCCGTTCTACCCAACAGACATTCAAAATAGTAGGCATGCCCTCCACATCAGTTTTAGAAAGTGAGAAACGAGTTACAAGTGCCATTAGAAATACTGGGTTTACAATTCCTAACGGATCGATAGTTGCGAATCTTTCACCCACCTCTATGAGAAAAGACGGCTCACATTTTGATTTACCAATTGCCGTTTCCTTGTTGGAGGCGTCAGGTCAGATAAAAGAATTAAGTGAAGATTACTATATATTTGGTGAACTTGGTTTGAATGGAGAAGTTAGACCAGTTTCTGGGATATCTCTTTTCTTGATGTATATAAAAGAAAGAAATCAACAGGCAAAATTCATAATTCCACGGGGAAATCAGGGGGAAAGTAAATTTGTAGAAAAGAACGAGGTTATCGTTATAGATAGCTTGAAAGATATCGAAAATATATCGTTAGGTATTTTGGATGATTACTCTCCAAAGTATGAGGATATTGTACAACCGTCTTACAACTTAGATTTTCGTGAGATCAAAGGTCAAATATTTGCCAAAAGGGGAATAGAGATAGCAGCCAGTGGATTTCACAATGTCTTAATGAGGGGATCTCCCGGTTCAGGAAAAACAATGATAGCTAAAAGGGTTCCAACGATATTACCAGATATGACGAGGGAAGAAATCATCGAATCTACGATGATTTATTCAGTTGCTGGATATATGAACACGATAATTGATAAAAGGCCCTTCAGATCACCTCACCACACAGCCTCGACAGCCTCAATAATAGGGGGAGGAGCCGTTCCGAAACCTGGTGAAATAAGCTTGGCTCACAATGGTGTGTTATTCATGGATGAGTTCCCCGAGTACCGTACGGATGTAATAGAATCTCTAAGACAGCCTTTAGAAGACGGAGAAGTGACGGTAACAAGAGCAAAATCCGTTGCTAATTTTCCTGCAAGGTTCATGCTTATAGCATCTCAAAATCCTTGTCCATGTGGATATTATGGAGATAAGGAGATAGAATGTACGTGTAGTTTGAACCAGATCTTAAATTACAACAGAAAAATATCAGGACCCATATTGGATAGAATAGATATTAGAATAGATACACCAAGGGTAAAAATAGATGAGCTCATGTCCAAGGAAGACGGAGAAAGCTCCGAAAAGATAAAAGAAAGAGTTTCAAAGGCTTCCCAAATACAGATAAAAAGGCAAAACAAATTGAATGGGAAACTTAGCAATAAAGAAGTGAAGAAATTTGCTGCTCTTACTGAAAAAGCGGAAGACTTTTTAAAACAAGCAGCTATCAATTTAAAATTAACAGCAAGATCGGTAAACAGGGTAGTGAGAATTTCACGAACTATAGCCGACACTTTTGATTCAAAAAATGTGGAAGTAAGTCATGTCTCGGAAGCCCTGAATTACAGAGGGAGAAAAATCATATGAGAAAAATATCTTCTTTTTTTCTATTACTTTTGGTGATTTTAAGTGCAGTTTATGCTAATTCACAAGAATTAATAACAATTCCAGATATAGAAAACCTAGAAAAAGTAAAAGTTTCTTCTATATTGGATGGAGACACAATTAACACTTACCAATACGCTGAAAGTATCAGGTTGATAGGGATAGACGCACCAGAGATCAAAGCTGGTAGTAAGCCTATTAGCGAGTATGGCTATAAGTCGTATCAATTTGTGAAAGATAGACTAATAAATGTTGCAAACAGAAACGTATATTTAGAGTTTGATGAGGATAAGTTTGACAATTATGGCAGAGTTTTGGCGTATGTTTATTATGAGGATGAAGAAGGTAACTTAATATTATTAAACGAGGAATTATTAAAAAATGGATTAGCCCGACCGTTGTTTTACGAAGATACTTCAAAAAAGCAAGAAATATTTGTTAAAGCTTATATCCAAGCATATGAAGATAGAAAAGGGATCTTTGAAAAATACGATGATGAAAGCATAGTAGTGGAATCTGATGCCTTAACCCAAAAGGATTTAGGTAGAATGAGGTGGGTGAAGGTCAAAGTAAAGGATGTTATAAAAGAAGGCGAAAATTATTACAAAATTATCTCTGAAGGCGAAGATTTTTACTATGGAATAAGAAAACAGGAATTTGATGCCTTTTTTGATGGTTACGATATCTATGATTTAGTTGGGGAAGAAGTTATGTTCTGGGGAGAAATATGGTTTGATCAGCGAACTGGGCAATACGAAATACTGGGAAGGGCTCCTTTTGAGATAAAAAGATTTGTGAATGGAGTGCAGGGAGAAGAGGGAGTTTAGTTTAAAGCTTATTTTAAAGATTATATAACAGAATAAGAGGGGGATAGACAATATGGGTAAATATTTTAAAAAAGTAGTAGGAGAAAAATGCTTTTTGTCACCAGTTAATCCTGACGATTTTGAAAAATACACGGAATGGTTAAATGACCCAGAAATATCAGAAAACATGATGGTAGAAGATAATATTATTTCTTTGCTTAAAGAAAAAGATATCTTAGAAAAAATGGCTAAAGGCAACGATGTTTTATTTGCCATAGTGGATTTAGAAACAGAAGAGCTGATAGGTAATTGTGGGTTGCATGACATTAATAGAATTAATCAATCGGCTGTCCTTGGGATTTTTATTGGGAATAGAGAATATCTGTCTAAAGGATATGGTACCCAAGCCATTAAGTTGCTTTTGAATTATGGATTCAACGTTTTAAATTTAAATAATATCATGTTGGAAGTTTTTGAATATAACAAAAGGGCCATAAGATCTTACCAAAAAGCAGGATTTAAAGAAATAGGTAGGCGAAGGCAAGCAAAGTTTTTTAAAAACAATAGATACGATATAATATTTATGGACATTTTGAGAGAAGAATTTCTTGAAATAAAAGATGCGAAAGGAGTATTAGGGTGAAAGATTTAGACAATATCGAAAAATTTACCACTGGTGAAGAAATAGCTAATGCCGTTATACACGGTATAGGAGCATTGTTGAGTATAGCTGCTCTGGTGTTATTGGTAGTTTTTTCAGCGATTAACGGACAACCTTGGAGTATTTTCAGTTCGGTTATATATGGTTCGTCCTTGATTATTCTTTATACATCTTCAACACTATATCACAGCTTTCAACGTAAAAAAATGAAAGATCTCTTTGAAATCTTCGATCATTCTGCAATTTATATTTTAATAGCCGGTACTTACACACCTTTTGCACTAATTACGTTGAGCGGAAGGCTAGGTTGGATTATATTTTCTGTGGTATGGGTTTTGGCAGCTATAGGCATTATTTTTAAAATATTTTTCGTTAAAAGATTTAGGATCCTTTCAACAATTTTATACATAGCCATGGGATGGTTAGTTGTATTTGCTATGGAACCTTTAGTTACAAACTTGGATTTCTGGGGGGTCTTTTGGTTGGTCATAGGAGGCATTCTTTACACAGTTGGGACCATATTTTACGTGTGGAGAAAAATCCCATACCACCATGCTTTATGGCATTTGATAGTACTTGCAGGAAGCATATGTCACTTTTTCTCAGTGTTTTTTTATGTTATATGAGTCTCAGGAGTTTAAAACTCCAAGTGCCAGAGCTGCCAATTTCGATTGATCGTTGTCGGCTCTTGATACTAATACTATGGGAGCCTTTGCTCCCACTACAATCCCTGCCACGTTTCCTCCTGAAAAATATACAGCAGATTTTCCTAACAAGTTCCCCGAATGGATATCTGGAACAATTAAAATATCTGCTTTACCTGCAACCTCACTGTTTATATTTTTAATCTTGGCAGCTTGTTCGTTTATAGCGTTATCAAGGGCAAGAGGACCATCGACAATGCACCCTTTTATTTGGCCTCTTTTGTTCATTTGGGTCAATATCGCGGCATCTACTGTCTCGGGCATATCGGGATTAACTACTTCGACCGCCGCTAATAAAGCTACCTTGGGAGTTTTTATTTCAAGGTTTTTGGCTACTTCAAGGGCGTTGTATATAATTTGAACCTTTTGCATTAAATCTGGGTGGATTATCATTCCACCATCGCTTATCAAAAGTAATCTATCCAAATAAGGTGTTTCTACTACCGCAACATGAGAAAGCAAATTTCCTGTTTTTAATCCCCAATCGTTGTTTAAAACAGCTTTTAGCAACTCAGAAGTTTTTATCTTACCCTTCATGAGCAGATCAGCAGCCCCACTTGAAACGAGACGAACACCTTTTTCTGCTGCTTCCTGTGGAGTTTCTGCCTCTATAATGTCAAATTCCTTTCCAACAATTTCCAAATTTTTTTTAATTTCTTCTTTATTTCCAACCAAGACAGGGTTTGCAAACCCTTCTTCACTTGCTTTTGATAAAGCCTTCAAAGCTTCAATATCTTCAGCACAGACAAGAACGACGTTCTTTGTTGGTTTGGACTTTGCTCTATTCAACAATTCTTCAAAGTTTTTCATGAAAGAGTCCTCCTTTGTTGACTATACTAAGCATTTCTCTGAGAAGCTTCTTCAATTACAGGTTTTTTCCAGTTCCCAAAAATTAGAAAACCTAGGGCTAATACAAGGGCAGATAAATTACTTATTATCATAGCGATGAAAATGCCTATGTAACCGTGAGTCTCAGCTAAGAAAAAAACCAAAGGTACCCTTATTCCCCACAATCTTACCATATCTATAATGGTTGACTGAATCGTATGCCCTGTACCCCTTAAAGTACCAAGAAAAACAGAAACTAACGAGAAGAACGGAAGTGAGAAAGAAACATATCTAAAAAATTCCTCTCCAACTTTAATTACTTCGGGGTCATTTATGAAAAATTTCGTTATATTGTGACCAAATAAAAACATAACCATTGAAGCACTACCAACGATCAGTAAAGTTGCCAAAGAAGCTTTTCTAACTGTTTCCTCAGCCCTTTCAGGTTGGTTTGCACCTACATATTGACCTGTCATAGTAGCCGTTGCCAAAGATATTCCCATAGCGAACATAATTATTAAATTGTTCATTCTATTTCCGATTCCGTATCCGCTAATAACAATAGGCCCAAATTGTGCAATAACTCCCATAATTATAGCAAATCCTATAGCTGTAAAAGATTCGCCAATAGAAGAAGGTAAGCCAACCGATAACACTTTTTTTATAAGTTTTGGATCAGGGACAAAATCTTTGGCGTGTAATTTAAAACCCTCTCTACCTTTGAACAATACAAATAAAAATACAACAGATATTATAACTTGAGATAACATAGTTGCTAGCGCTGCACCAAATACGCCTAAATTGAATTGGAAAATGAAAAGAGGGTCAAGGGCCACATTCAACAAGATTGATATACCGTTGTATTTCAGGGCTATAAATGAATTTCCCCATCCCCTAAATATACCCGCTACCGTTTGCATTAAAAAAATGAAAGGTAAGCTAAATGCCATTATTTTTAGATACGTATTACTAAGTTCGAATATGTTTTTATCCAATTGTAAAAGAGATAATAATTGCTTGCTAAAGATCAAAACTATTGCCATAATGGATAAAGCCACGAAAGTCATTACCAAAATAGTTTGAGCTGCCGATTTTTCAGCTCTTCTTTGATCGCCGTATCCTGTATATTGGGCTATCAAAGAGGTTCCAGCGTAGGAAAATCCTGTGGCAAAAGATATAAAAACAAAGATCAGCGGCCAAACTACAGTAGGAACAGATAATTCCAAAGGACCTAACTTTCCCAAAAAATAAGCATCAGTTATATTATATATCGCTTGCATCATATTTGTCAAAATAATTGGCCAGGCTAAGGTAAATAAAGCTTTCCATATGGATGTTTTTAAAACATCAACTTTTCCTGTATCTTTGATTTTCATTCGTTATCACCTTTAATGTAAAAATTAATTCGCTATCCTTATTAATATTTTATCAAATTATTTGAGATTTGGGTTAAGAATAAAGGTATATATTTTAAGCTTAGTAGTTAGATACTATTAAAAAACAAAGAAATAAAAAAGCGTCCATAAAAAAGGACGCCCAAAATGAAGATAAAGTTTTTATCTTTGAATACTAACTAATCTTAGACCAATTCTTCTTCTTGTTTTATCAATGTTTATTATTTCCACTTCTACGATATCGTTTATTTGCACAATATCCGTAGGATGAGCTACAAATCTTTCAGCAAGGTTTGACTTATGAATCAAGCCGTTTTCTTTTATTCCCAAATCTACAAAGGCACCAAAATCAGTAATGTTAGTTATTTTACCTGATAATCTCATACTTTCTTTTAGATCTTCAAATTTTAGAATATCATCCATAAGTTGAGGTTGAGGCATTTCATCCCTTGGATCTCTGCCGGGCTTTTGAAGTTCTTTAAGTATATCGATCAATGTATATTCCCCTATTTCCAATTCTTCGGATATTGATTTTAGATTTTCTTTTTCGTTTAAAAGTTGAGAAACCTTTAATTTTAATGGGTCCAATTTTTCTTTGATTTTTAAATCATCCAAGGTGTAGCCATGTATATTTATTAATTTTTCCGCTGCTTCATAACTTTCTGGATGTATTCCCGTTATTTCTAGCGGGTTTTCCCCATCTATTATTCTCAAAAATCCTGCACTTTGTTCAAAAGCTTTTTCTCCAAAGCCTTTTACGTTTAAGAGATCGGCTCTTTTATTGAATGAACCGTTCTTTTGACGGTATTGGACAATTTTCTTTGCCAGGCTACTGGTTATTCCTGAAACGTATTCTAATAAAGAATATGAGGCTGTGTTTAAATTAACACCAACGAGGTTAACCACGCTTTCCACAGTTGCGTCGAGTTTTTCTTTCAACTTTTTTTGGTTGACATCGTGTTGATACTGTCCAACACCTATAGATTTTGGGTCAATTTTTACGAATTCTGCAAGAGGATCCTGTATTCTTCTTCCTAAACTTATAGCTCCTCGGACAGTTACATCGTATTCTGGGAACTCTTCTTTTGCCAACTTAGAAGCGGAATAAACAGAAGCTCCAGATTCATCGACGAATATGTACTTAAGATTCAACTTATTTTTCTTTATTAAGTCAACGACGAATTGTTGAGTTTCTCGTGAGGCGGTTCCGTTACCTATCGCTATTAGATTTACATTATACTTTTGAATTAAACCCATCATAATTTTCTCTGAGTTTTCTATATCGTTTTGTGGAGGAACGGGGAATATCGTATCGTTAGCGAGAAAATTTCCCATTTCATCCAATGCCACAACTTTACATCCCGTTCTGAAACCAGGATCAATTGCTAAGACCCTTTTGTTTTTTAAAGGGGGCGTTAGTAATAATTGCCTGAGATTTTTGGCAAAGAGAACTATCGCCCCTTCTTCTGCTTTTTCTGTTAGATTTTGTCTTATTTCTCTTTCTATTGATGGGTTTAACATATTTGTGAATCCATAGATCAAACCTTTGGATATAATTTTATCGCAGATCTCATTTCCTGTTTTGTATCTAGATTTTTCTTTTTCAAGCCACTCATCATCAATAATTAGTTTTACATTTAAAACTTTTTCTTTTTCTCCCCTGTTTAAAGCTAAAACTCTGTAATTTGGGATTTTTGAAATTTCTTGTGTGAATTCGTGATACATATCGTACTTAGTGGCTTCTTCGACAAACTCTTTCTTCTTTTCAGAGTGAATCTTACCAAATTTTTCGTAATGCTTTCTTAGACTTTCCCGATTTTCTTTGTCATGGGCAAAGGTTTGACCTATTATGTAGGAAATTCCTTCTGTCACTTTATCTATATTATCGTATTCTTCAGATACAAATTCTTCTAATTCATCTAAAGATTTGATATTACCTAATAACACTTTGTTTGCTGCAGGTTCAAGACCAGCTTCTATAGCTTTGTCAGCATTGGTTTTCTTTCTTTTTTTGTAAGGAAGATACAGATCTTGCAATTCAGTCATCTTTTTGGTGTTGATGATCTTTTCTTTTAGCTCATCTGTTAATTTGCCTTGATCTTCAATGCTTTTTAAGACAGTTTTTTTGTAGCCTTCTAAGTTTTGATAATATTTAAATAACTCTTCTATTCGCCTAATCTTTTCTTCGTCTAAATTACCTGTTCTTTCTTTTCGATACCTGCTGATAAAAGGTACGGTGTTTCCCTCATTTAGTAATTCTACAGTGTTTTCAGTTTGAAATAGTTTTATGTTTAAATCCTCTGTTATTGTTTTGATTATATCCAATACTTTTACCTCCATAAAACAATGTATTTTACTGGTTTTAGAAAATCTAAATTTTCTCTAATTCACGATAGAAAATTTGTAAATTGTTGTAGAAGAGTACACTTCTGAGGGCCTTAAAATTGTGGAAGGAAAGTTTTTCTGATTTGGAGAGTTTGGAAAATGCTGTGTTTCCAAAGCTATTCCAGAATATTTTCCGTAGTGTTTTCCTTCTTTTCCGTATGTGTCAACAAAATTACCTGTATATACTTGAATCCCAGGCTCGGTTGTGTATATCTTCATCACTCTTCCACTTGTGGGTTCAACCAACCTTACAGCTAAGGATATTTTGCTATTTTCTTTGTTTAATACGAAATTATGATCTATTCCTTCTAACGGAGAATCTTTCAGATCTTTGAGCACCTCACCGAGAATTTTTGGGACTGTAAAATCAAAGGGTGTGTTTTTGACACTTTTTATTTCTCCGGTGGGGATTAACGTTTCTTCTACAGGTGTATAATGATTAGCAAAAAGTTCCAACTGGTGATCAAAAATATTTCCTCTACCTTCACCTGCTAAATTAAAATAACTGTGATTTGTCAAATTTATAATAGTAGTTTTATCAGTAGTTGCGGTATAAGAAATCTTTAATTCATTATCGTTGGTTAATGTGTAAGTAACGCTTACACGTAAGTTTCCTGGATAACCTTCTTCACCATCGTGGCTTAAACGTTTGAACCGAACAGAAGGTCCTTCGACAGTTGTAAAAGCTGTCGCTTGAAATATCTGTTTTTGAAACCCCTTTAATCCCCCATGAAGATGGTTTGAATTATTATTTTGAGCCAAGGTGTAATTTTTACCTTCAAGTGAGAATTGCCCGTTTTTTATTCTGTTTGCATGTCGCCCTATTGTAGCACCGAAAAAGGGATTCTGTGGAGTGGGTTTTTCATAATCTGAAACAGTATCGAATCCTAAAATTATGTCTTCCATTTCTCCCTTTTTGTCAGGTAAGTACAAAGAAACCAAAGTAGCACCGTAGTTTGTTACTTGTACCGTGATTCCATTCTCGTTTCTTAATGTGAACAAAGTTACTGGAATGCCTTCTGTTGTATATCCCCATTGATTTTTTTCAATATGTTCTAAAATTGACACTCGATATCCCCCTTTTATTTTTTCTAATATCCAATAATATTATATCATATAGGGAGATACCTTGTCAGAAAACCATCCTCTCTTTCTTATTTGTGTTTTTGAAAAGAAAAAAAGTTTATTGAAGTTAGCGGTAATTTTTAATTAAAAAACGCTTACGATTGGTCCTTATGACATTTTCTTATTTGAGGGGCGTGGTAGTATAATAAATATATATTCTTAAAAGAGGTGATTTTTGTGAAGTCTTACCCTCCAGAGTTAAAAGCTAACGTTGTTAAAGAGCATGTCGAAAAAGGTGTTTCTTGTTCTCAACTTAGTAAAACTTACAACATCCCTACCAGAAATATCTATAAGTGGGTTAAGAAGTTTAGAGATTCTGGTGAGAATTATTCTTGCTTTTTCAATGGCCCTTTTAACAAAAATTCCATCGTTTCTCGTGGTTCTAAGGTTCCTCCTGTGGTTTACGAGAATTCCGGTGTCGATTTGGATGAGATTTCTCGACTTTGTATGGAATACCCCGATCTCGCTCAGACTCTTCAAGCTTTGAAGAATTTGGTGATCGAAAAGGATATGGAGATCAGAGTTCTTAGAGAACAAGTTGAGTTTGTAAAAAAAAATTTGAATCAGAGAAAATGATGGAAAATAGACACGCTGATTTTAAATCTACACCCATTTTAGATATCCTATATATCAATAGGTTACATCGAGAGTACGGCGTTTCTCTTTCTTATCTTTTTGAAGAGTTCAACGTAAACTCCAGCACTTATCATTACAAAACGAGGTTCTTCTTGGATACCAGTTCTTTGTCAAAGAAAAAGCATTCTAATTCTAAAACTCGAGGTTTTTGCTATACTGTGAATGGCGATAAGGTTCCTGATGAATTTGTAATCGCTGAACTGATAAAAATCAAGGAACATCTCAATATGTATGTCTCAAAGCAAAAAACTATAGGTTCTACTAAGCTGTGTGCGTATTTTAGGAAAAATTATGGAATAATTATCAATCATAAAAAGATGAGACGTTTGAAACACGAAATCGGTTTGGTTGGAAAATATACAAAACATTGAAAATTTCATACATTAATATCTTTATTTTTGAATAGGTAATAAGAAAAATAATATATTCCAAAAGATATTAGCAAAATTATTAAGGAATTTACCCAAAAGATTTTTTCCTCTAAAACGGTTTCCATCAAAGGAATATAGTTAAATATGCTGAAGTATTTTATCCAACTTGTTGCCTCTATAGTCTTTGCCATAGTATCTCCAAAATACATGAAAATTAGTATACTAAGTGAGATACCCAGGTTTGAAGAATTGTTTTGGGTGAGTATGCTTATTATCACAGAAATTGAAGAGAAAAATATTTGTACTGTAAGGGAATATATTCCAAAAGCCAACAATATTTCTGGATTATATTCATATTTCATAAAAATAGCGTACATAGAAACAACCGAAAGGGTAAAAATAATGTTTAAAAATAATATATTTATCATTATATTCGTGAATTTAGTTATGTATAAAGTTGATCTACTTATTGGTTTTACGCTCAAATATTCTATGGTTCCTTTTTCATATTCATCTGCAAAAACTTTTCCCACAAGCATCGCTGAAAAAACAGCTCCCAATAAATAAACAAAGCTCATACCTTCTGACCCGAATATGCCTTCTGGTTTAGTAAATATTTGTTCGCTAAAGTTGAAAGATTCGAGTAAAAATTTGGGCATATTATTAATTAGTTCTAATACATTATTAGACTGGGAAAGGATTTGATTACTCATAGGTATATACATACCGGTAAATAAAACAAACAACAATGACCATAATATTGTATTTTTATATGTGAATTTAAGCTCTTTTTTTAATAAATTGAAGTTCATTCTTCATCACTCCTGTAATAATCGATAAATATTTCTTCGAGAGACGGTCTTTTAATTTCAATGTCTTCATATGAACATTTAGATAAAATTTCAAAAAAACTATTTAAATCATCATTTTTTACTAGATAAGTTATAAAAGAATCCGTCTGTTCTTTTATTTCAAAATCATTGAATTTATTTCTTTCTTTGAGTTTGTAGATCGTAATTGTTTTTTTTGATACCTTAGATATCTCTTCAATATCACTTTCTTTTATTATTTTTCCTTTTTTTACTATCCCTACTTTATCACAAATTTTTTCAACTTCCGATAAAATATGTGATGAAAAAAGAATTGTAGCGCCTCTTTCTTTTTCTTTTTCTAAAATATTATATAATTTATGCTGCAAAAGAGGGTCTAAACCGTTGGTAGGTTCATCAAAAATTATGTACTCGGGTCTGTGTACAATGGCTTGTATTATTCCAACTTTTTTCTTGTTTCCCATTGAAAGTTCTTTGAACTTTTTGTTTGTTTCAAGTTCTAATAGATCTATTAGCTCGTTTTCATATTTCTTATCAATATTTTTATAAAATCTATCGTTAAAATCAAAAAAATCTTTTACTCTCATATTTTCATAAAAATTGACTTCTCCAGGGAGGTATCCTATTTTATTTTTTATATGCTTCAAGTCGTGTGGGATGTTTTTATCCCCAATTGTAATTCGCCCTTCATCAATTGAAATCATACCCATCATAGCTCTTATAGTCGTTGTTTTCCCAGCACCATTAGGTCCTATAAGGCCGTATATTTCACCTTTTTTTATTTTAAAGCTAATGTCCTCTACTCCGAGGTATTTTCCATAGTATTTTTTGATATTCTCCACTTTTATCAAACCGGGTACCCCCTCACTTTGAATTAAATTAATTGTATATAATTAATATAAACTTTAACAAAGTTATATTGTCAGAATATAAAAAATTATGTTTCTAGAATATAAAAATAGATAGGGGAACCATTCCTTTGAAGATTAATATTTTATATTGATCTTACTAATCGAAAAAGAAATTTAAAAATCGAAGATTCAAGAAAAAGGTAAAAAGAAAAGATTTAATCAAATTACTATACAAACTTTAATAAATAAAGGGAAATAAGGATATGTAGAGCCACTTTTGAAAAAACAAAGAAAGTAAAACGCCCATGGAGGGCGCTTTTTCAGAAATTATTTCAGTAATTCTTTTAGCTCTTCTATAGTTATTTCTAACAAGTTATCTCCTATGTAATCTATCGTCTTCTCATCTGCTTTTCTTATCTTGTCTTTTATTTCTTCAGTTAGTTGGTTACCAAATCTTTTGCTTAATATTCTAACTGCGAACTCTCTTTCGCCTTCAAGTTTTCCTTTTTCAATACCTTCTCTTTCACCTTCTAATTTTCCTTCGTTTCTCAACTTTTCAGCTATCGTCATAACTATCTCACCCCTTCCAGGCATTATTTCTTTTTGTACTTTTAATATCTCCTCTATCGTTACATCTTACCTTGTATAAATAAAAAGCTTTAATAGGTTAAATAAATGGTGATTTTGTTGGACTTGTGTTTTTTAATTACCCGGTTCCATACCCAAGTTTATCTTCCGATCATTTTTTAGTTCTCTTACGAAAATAATGGTACTTGGTTTATCCTTTATGATTCTCGCTTTATAAAATTGTCCACTTAATACCTTAAGAACATGGAATTTATAAAATATTATCTTTGCTATCTAGGCTGGCTTTGTTATATTCACTATCTGTTTCAAGAATTTAGGTATTCTTTCTTATCTGGTATCTTTGATGTTCTTACTAAATGATACCAAATTATTTAATCATTTGTTCATATTTTATTTTTCTTATTATCTATTTCCTTCCACCTTCCTCAGAGGAAATATGAGATACATATATACACTTTAAATTAATATATCAAAAAAAACTCATGCCCCGTCAAGAGGCATGAGTGTGTTTCTTTATTGAATGAGGTTGAATACTCCGTTTGTCGTTGTTTCAACGATTTCTGCTTCGTCTACTTGTGCGGTTGTTGGTACTAATACGCCTATCAAGCTTTGCATTACTGGTTCTATTTCTACTTGCGTTATTGTTTCTAATACTCCATCAACTGATAGGGTTTTGCTTTTTCCTTCTGCTGGGTCATAGAATTTCATTCTTAATCTTCTCATTCGCTATTTCCTCCTTTTTAGATTATTTCGTAGCTTTCGTTGAAGTAATAAACCGCGTTGGTGTTTTCACAGAGTGAGACTAATCCTTGTAAGGCGGTTTTTATGTCTGCTTCTACGTCTGTGAATAAGTCATAGCTTTTATACTTTTTTTCTTCTTTTCCGTCTACTATGCTTATCCATACTATCTTTGCCTTTCTTGATTCTAAGTTCATTGCCATGTGTTACCACCTCCTGTGTGTTTTTGTTTTCTTTGGTTTGCCTTGCTTTACTTCCCCGGGGAGAAATCATTTTATGCTTTTTCTGGTTTTGGAAATAGTAATGCTACTACTCCGTCGATGAGTATGGAGATTATTAGATCCATGATCGGAGAGTATTTGCCAATGGATTTTAAGAACTCTCTTACAGCGTTTAGGACGATTTCTTTTTTCTTTTTGCCGTTACCAGGTACTTCCACCATTTGTACAAGGTCAGGGATTAATCCTACTATTTCTTTCATTTTCTCACCTCCACTAATAGTATCCGTAAGAATACTTAAATTGTGGTAAATAATTGTTTACTGTTATATCTATTCCCGCCCGCCGCCCTTTATGGAAGGGACTCCGTCCCTTCTGATCCCTGAATAAAGGCCGGAGAGGCCTTAGTGGATTAAGGGGCTGCGCCCCTTGTGATCCCTAAGCATTAAGGGGGTCCCCCCTTAAAATCCCCAAATTCAAGGTCATAATCATTTAAAAACTAGTTTGCACAGTGCAGCAACCTAAAAAAGCTTTTTGCAGAAACCAGCAAAAGGCTGCGCCCTTTGTGATCTTGCTGAAGGCTTGGTAGCCTTAAAGACGTAAGCGTTTTTTAAAATATTTTTATTATCTATTCCCGCCCACCGCCCCTAGTGGAAGGGGCTGCGCCCCTTGTGATCCCTTATTTAAAGGCTTAGCCTTTAAGATTCCCGTTGTTTATAAAGCTTATTTGATTATCTATTCCCACCCTCCACCCTCAGAGGATAAATTTTTGGGACAAGGTGGGTTAAAAATTGGGACAGTTTTGGGTCAAATTTTGACCCAGTTGTGGGTCAATTTTTGAGACACCCTATAAGGTTTTATGTTATTAATATAAATATATAAAAATATATAATATATCTTTTCTCATTTTGTAGAGAGAAATAAAAATTTGCAGTCTAAGGTAAAAAAGTCTTTTGATAAGTTTTTTTGGAAGCTTTGTCTTTAAATTACTTTCGATTTATGAAGCTTATTTGATTATCTTTTCCCGCCCACCACCCCTTAAGGATTTCTTTTTTTATGAGGCCCATTGCCCCTAGAGGATTTATTTTTTTGATTTTTTTGCAGATACTACTAATGGAAGGAAAAAATTCTTTGAAATGCTGAGGTAATTTTGTGATTGTTTTTAATCTCCTTAAGGCAAGAAGTCGCTTATTTCTTTGGATGGAGTATGAATTCTTACTATCCGTTTGGGATCATAATTAATTGTCCTCGAAATAGGATAATGGCTAGATAGTAATTATTGTCTTGGAACTTGATTTACTTTTTGTTATTTGAATGTTGTATAATTTATCCACAAGAAGATTTATTTCTTTGAATCCTCTTCGGAGTGAAGGCAAATATGAGGAGATGGTAAACAATGAAAAATATTTTATCAGTTGTTCTTACAACTGTTATGTTCATAAGCATGTTGGCACTGGGCGTCTTTGCTGTCGAGCCGACGTATTCTTCCCAGCAGGCTAAAAACTTAGTATCAGAGATCTCAGGTATCGATGCAGCAAAGTTTAATGCCGACCTGAGTTATAGGTACGATGTACCATCTGAGGCTTGGAATATTCACTATTGGGATCAAGAAATAACTGTCAATGCTATGGTGGATGCCTCCACCGGTGAGTTGGTGAGCTATTGGTACTACAAAAACAATTATCCGGGCAGCGAAGATAGCAATGTGCCAAACTACACAAGGGATGAGCTCAAAGACAATGCTTTAAACTTCATAAAGAGATACGCACCCGACAAGTATGACCAGATAGACAAAGCCCCTGATTTTCAATATGGTTTTTATTATTATAAAGGCGGGCAGACAAATTATACCTATCATTTCAAGAGAAACATTGAACAGCTATGTGGTATCAACGACGGGATAGATGTCAACCAAGGGATAGATATAAGCATTGATGCCGCAACCGGAAAGGTATCAAATTATTACATTAACTGGACAGACATATCTAAGGTTGACATCGATGGGTTACTGAGCGAAGATGAAGCTTTAGAGAAAATGGATCAAATAATGGGTACCTTCCTTGTCCAGAAGGAGATATGGAGAGAGAACTTCCCTCTCGAAAATAAGCTCTTGTATGCTCCGGCCAAGAGCGCTGGCTTATATCCTTTGCCAATGGGGATTAATGCTAGAACGGGGGAGCCCGTAAACTACACCGGTCAGACTTTTGAGATGGGCGAAAGGGAAGAGTATAAAGTAACCAATGTAAATAAAATGTCTTCCCTGGGGAAGATGGATGAAAAGAAAGCAAAGGATTTTGTGGAGGAATATCTGAAGAGCATGGGTAATGACCCAGAAAAATTCAATCTAAATATCAGTATAAATGAAAACTATAACGACCAAAATATAAACGTATATAATATTTTTGCTAATCATGGGGATAAAGATAGCAACATCACTTTTAACTCAGTAATTGAGATGGAGACAGGGAAGATAATAAGCCTTAATTATGGCAAAGGGTTAAATCAGCCGACTTTCCCTGATACCGATAATGGCATAGGAATAGAAAAGGCAGTGGAAATTGCAAAGGATTATTTATCCAAGGTAAATCTTCCTTTTGAAAACATGTTAGTTATGTCTGGCAAAGATTACAACTACACAGTAAACTTCATCATGTATCAGGAGGGAGTCTTATACCCCGTTAATACGGTTAATGTCAATGTTGATAACGAGGGTAAAGTAATTCGATTTAATATTAATTACAGTGACATCGAGAAGATCGATACTACTGGAATTATTACCATTGAAGAAGCCGAGGTAAAGCTGTCTCAGTATCAAAAACTTCAGCTCTCCTTTGCTTTACCGAGAGATCAGTATACAGGAGATCCTGTGGGGGAACCGATTCCTGTTTATCAACTCTCCGATATCAACGGCTTTGGGATAGACGCCAAGACGGGTGAGTTTGTAGGATATGGTGAATCCACCTTGCCTATGCCAGGAGGAAAGGTCGACCCTTATACTGGAGTAATCGGAGATAAGAATGAGAAGATCTTAAAGATTTTCATTGATATAGGTATTATGCCTCAACCGGTACCAGAGGTTAGTGAAAATGTGACGGTAGGCCAGGCTGCATTAATACTTACTAAGGCATTTATTCCAAATTATTATTCAACGCCAGAGCCCAGAACAGAGGAAGGGGCTGTAGAAACTACGCCTGAAGGAATCGCCTTGAAAGCTTTAATGAAACAAGGTGTGATAAAAGAGGATGTAAAACCATCCGATGCCGTTACAAGAGCCCAGATTGCCCTATGGCTTTCGAGAGCTGCGGGTTATGGTAAACTTGTAGACTCGGATATATGCTTTATATTACCGGCAAAAGATATCAATGACCTTGTAAAATTTTCAAAGCTT
>NZ_JALY01000151.1:0-3235 GCF_002924615.1 Petrotoga halophila DSM 16923
TTTTTGAATTTTTTGGTAAAAACAAGGTCAAAGTAGTGGCTGGAACGATAGGTAACGATGAACACAACATAGGTATCAGAGAAATACTAGATATAAAACATGGAGGTATAGAAAAATATGGAATAAATTACGTTTATCTTGGTACTTCTGTGCCACCAGAAAAAATCATAGATAGTGCGATAGAAGTAGGAGCCCAGGCGGTTTTAGCTTCTATGATTATTACTCATAATGAAGTTCATGTGGAAAATATGAAAAAACTACATGAAATTGCTGTAGAAAAAGGAGTTAGAGATAAATTATTACTCATCGTTGGAGGGACTCAGATAACCAATGATTTAGCGATAAATAATTACATGGACGCTGGCTTTGGAAGAGGTACCAAAGGGAATCACGTCGCCACATTTTTGGCTAGGAAACTAAAAGAAAGAGAGCAAAACGAATAATTTTTAATTAATTTATTCTTGCTTTAAATCTTTTTTTAGTGTAAAATTGAAATAGTGAAGCCCTAATTCTTCCAAAGGGAGGAAAACGTGATGTCGTTTGAAATAGATACAAGGGTTTTAAAAAATGCTGTCCAATTAACCACCAACGCTGTTTCAAAAAAAACAGCTAACCCTATTTTGAAAGGAATAAAATTGGCTGTAGAAGACGATGAGTTACATATTTATGCTACAGATTTGCAAACCGGTTTTCACAAATGGCTGAAGGTTAAAGATAGCGATGAAAATTTTTCTACAGTGGTTGAACAGACGATTTTTTTAGAAATACTATCAAATCTCACTTCTGATACAATTACTATAACTTTGGATGGAGTTTTGAAGATTTCAGGTGGAAATTCTGTATTTCGATTACCTACCATGGACCCTGATGAATTTCCTTCCCTTGCTTTCGACGTTACAGGGAACTCAATTTCGTTAGATAGAACAATTATTACTAATATGATTGATAAGGTAATTTTTTGCGCTTTAAAAGATTCTTCTTCCCTTTCGCGCAATTTAAATGCCGTTTATTGGGACTTTAGGCAGGGAGGGTTTTTGAATTTAGTCGCCACGGATTCATATAGATTAGCCCTTTCTGAAAGTAAGCTGGAAGATGACAATGTTCTTTCACCGTTTCTTTTATCCCTAAAAAGTATGGATGAATTAAAAACGATACTTTCAGCAGCAAAGACAGAGAAGATAAGAGTGGTTCAAAGTGGTTCTCAAGTTCTCTTTGATTTTGAAGAAGATAATAACCAGCTGATTTTTAACGTTATAGATGCCGAGTTTCCTAATTATTTGGGTATAATTCCCCAGAGTTTTATAACAAAGATCAAGGCTAAGACCTCAGAATTTTTGGCTATTATGAAAAGGATGTCTATAACAGCCGGAAGTGAGGAATATACTTTATTAAATATTGAAGATGGAAGAATACAGTTTTATGCAAGTTCTCCTGATGTTGGCGAAGCAAAAGAAGAGATTGATGTCGAGCAAGAAGGTAGAAATCTTGAGATCGCTTATTCACCGAGATATTTCAGGGAAGCGTTAGAAAGAATAGAGACTGTGGAATTTGAGTTCGATATATCCGATGAGGAAAAACCTACCATTTTAAAACCTGTAGAAGACAACAGTTATATGTTCATAATAATGCCAAAAAGGAAAAGTTGAAACATGTTAAAAATTGGTTTTGGTTACGATGTTCATCCCTTAGCTGAAAATAGAAGATTAATATTGGGTGGAGTTGTAATAAATCATCCAAAAGGTTATGGATTATTGGGCCATTCGGATGGAGACGTCTTTTTTCATGCGATAATTGATAGTTTATTAGGGATGTGCGGTTTGGGGTCGATAGGGGAGTACTTTCCTGAAAGTAAAGAATTTGAAAATATTAGTAGCTCTATACTTTTAGAAAAGACTATGGATTTGATAAGTAAAAGATATGTTATTAAAATAAATAATATTGATGCGGTAATCATATCTAAGAGTGTGAAAATCAGTTCTATATCTGAGCAAATAAAAAATAATACCTCACGCATCTTAAATTTAGAAGTGAGCCGAATAAACTTAAAAGGCAAGAGTGGCAATGGTCTGGGAATAGGCGGAAAAGACGAAGGTATAGAAGTTTATTGTACAACGTTAGGTGAGGTAGATGAAATATAAACGTATTCATAGCTTCGATATGTCTCCCAAAGATATGATCAAAATTCAGAAACAGTTGGCTAAAGAGGTTAAATTAAGCCATTTCTCTGACGTACCAAACTTAGTAAGCGGTGTTGATCTTTCCTTTCCAAAAGACGAAGGATTAGCTGTAATTGTAACAATGGATTTTAAAAAATTATCGGTGATCGATGTAACATATGCCGTGGATAAGATTACCTTACCATATATACCTGGCCTTCTTGCTTTTAGAGAGCTTCCTATCTTTTTAAAGGCTTGGGAAAAACTTCAAATTGAACCTGATATTGTTTTTTTTGATGGTCAAGGCTATGCCCATCCTAGAAGGATGGGCATAGCTACACATGCGTCTTTTTTTATTGAAAAGCCTACTATAGGAATTGCTAAATCTAAGTTAATTGGTGAATACGAAGAACCCGGAAAGAAAAAAGGTGAATTCACATTTCTGTACCATAAAGATGAGAAAATAGGAATAGTGTTGAGAACAAGAGACAATGTGAAACCTGTATTTGTATCTCCTGGCAACTTGGTTGATTTCAATAACGCTTTAGATTTCACTTATCATTTCGCCACAAAGTATAAAATTCCAGAGATAACTCGAAAGGCACACTTATACACTCAAAGTTTAAAGCAGAGGTGACGTTGTTGACCGAAAAGAACACGCGAAATTTTATATACATCTCAATGATTCTATTTTCGATGGTCATGAATACTCTTGCTCCTCTTATGACTTCCATTCAAGAAAGATTTTCTGTTTCGATAACTATTTCTTCTTCATTACCGTTTATAAGTACCTTTGGTACCATGATATCCAACTTTATAGGCAGCTTTTTTATCGCCCAGATAGGTTATAAAAGTTTTTTGACCGGTGCTTTTATAATTGAAATTTTAGGTTTGGTTTTATTCGTAACCGCAATTAATTTTCCTATGATTGTATTATCAGTTTTTTTATTGGGGGTAGCGACTGGGGCAACTTTTATGACTTTAACTTCCGCTTTTTCACACCTTGATAGAAAAATCCAAAATTTTGGATTTTTAAATGCGAGTTTTGGAATTGGGGGAATAATAGCACCCCTTTTGGT
>NZ_JALY01000138.1:0-17339 GCF_002924615.1 Petrotoga halophila DSM 16923
ATATTTGTCAAAATATAAGCTCCCAAAACTCCCCCTATTACACCAGGTATCAAAAGTTTTTTGAAAAGGCTTTTATCAACGTTACCAAGTTTTAGATGAGAAAATCCTGATATAGATGTTGTGAAAATCTCAGCAAAATGAACTGAGGCACTTGAGATAGCAGGAGGTACGCCAACAGATAACAATAAAGCATTTGAAATAGTACCATAAGCCATTCCCAAAGCTCCATCTACGACTTGGGCAAGGAATCCAACTATTATAAAAAACCATAAAGTTTCCACTCTCTATCCCTCCATCCCTTTATTAATACTCCTTATTGAGTATTATACTCCAATTAGAGTGTAACGTCAAGTAAACTTTTAATTTTCAATTAAGCCCTTAAAATTCATGCCAAGCTCTTATAATTCCTCATGGGTGGGTACTGGGAGGAAGGGCGCAAAAAAAGTTTTAGAGTTTTTAAAAACGATATAAATAATTTTCTAAAAATGATGTAAAATATATAATAAAAAGGTAATATTTGCAACAATCAATTTATCTTGATATAATACATATCCGCCCAGTGAAATATAATATGGAGGTGGTTATATGGTTAAGATAGCGGTGGTTGGAGCGGGTAATGGAGGCCAGGCATTAGCTGGATATTTAGCCATGAAAGGGTTCGATGTATCTCTCTTTAATAGGTCAAAAAGGAGAATATCTCCCATCATAGACTCACATTCAATAAGAATAGAAGGTCAAGTAGTAGGTGAATATCATATATCTTTTGCCACAACAAATATGGAAGAAGCAATAAAGGGAAGAAAGTTAATTATGGTAGTTGTTCCTGCCTTCGCACATAAAGAGATAGCAAAGAGGATGGCCCCTTATTTAGAAGATGGCCAAATAATAGTGTTAAATCCCGGTAGAACAGGTGGTGCCTTAGAATTCAACAATGTATTGAAAGAAGAAAACGTAAAAAAAGACGTCATACTTGCCGAAGCTCAAACTTTCATTTTTGCCTCAAGAATGTCCAATCCTGGAGTAGCTAAAGTGTTTAGGATAAAAAACGCCGTTCCTGTTTCTGCACTACCCGCTACCAGAAATGCTGAATTAGAAGAAGTATTGTGTACTGCCATACCTGAGTTTGAAATAGTTAAGAATGTAATTTACACCAGTTTTAACAATATTGGAGTTGTTTTTCACCCTGCTACATTAATATTGAATGCAGCAAGGGTTGAAACAACAGCAGGAAAGTTTGAATTCTACTTCGAAGGGATCTCCCCATCCGTAGCAAAGATTTTGGAAAAAATAGATGAGGAAAGATGTAAGGTTATGAAGCTTTTCAACGCCGATCCCATGACCGCGAAGGATTGGCTAAACTATGCATACGATGTAAGAGGTAACTCTTTATACGAAGCTATTAGAAACAATGTTGGTTATAGAGGCATATATGCACCGCCAACGTTGGATAACCGGTATATTCTTGAAGATCTTCCAATGAGTCTTGTACCTATCTCATCTTTTGGAGAAGAATATGGTGTGAAGACCCCTGTAATTGATTCTATCATAAATCTTGCCAATATAATGATGGGAAAAAATTTTTGGAAAGAGGGTAGAACCGTAAAAGATTTGGGTTTAGAAGGAATGAGCATAGAAGACATAATAAGACTTGTTGAGGAGGGAGAATCATGAAAAAAATTCTTGGAGCTTCTATGGGAAGTGACGTACATACAGCAGGTCTTTTAAACTTTTTGGAATTAGCTCGAAATGAAGGGTATGAGGTTATTTACTTAGGTGGAGCGGTTCCAATCGAGAAAATTATTAAAAAGATAGACGAAGAAACCCCAGATGTTGTTTCAATAAGTTACCGTTTGGGAACTGATGCCTTCGAAAATCTTATAAAAGAATTTATAGAAAAGGCTAAAAAATTAAAAAATTATGAAAACATTGACTTTATCTTCGGAGGAACTGTTGAAACCTCACAGGTTGCCAGAAAATACGATTTATTTAAAAAGATCTTTGATGGTTCAGAGGAAGAAGAAGATGTAGTTTTGTTTTTAAGAGGTCAAATTAAATATAAAGAAGAGAAAAATTTTCCCTCAACCTTAGCCGAAAGGATCGCCTTTAAATCCCCATATCCGCTAATTAGGCACCATATTGGGCTTCAAACAATTGAGGAAACCATCGAGGAGATCAAAAAACTCGCAGAATCTGAACTCTTGGATATCATCTCTTTGGCACCTGATCAAAACTGTCAGCAATACTTTTTTGAGCAAGAAAAGATGGACCCCAACCAGGACGGAGCAGGAGGAGCTCCCATTAGAAATGAAAAAGACTTTGTTGCCATGTATGAAGCCAGTCGAAGAGGCAATTATCCTTTAGTAAGATGTTACTCAGGAACCAACCACATGGTCGAATTTTCCCAAGTTCTAAAAAGAACTATCAACAACGCATGGGCAGCGATACCCATATTTTGGTATTCTGAACTTGATAGAAGGTCTGAAAGGAACTTATTAGATGCGATAAAAGAAAATATGGAAGGAATAAAGTGGAATGCTAGGAACAACATCCCTGTAGAAATTAACGACGCCCACCAATGGGAACTAAGGTATGCGCACGACAGTTTAGCTGTTGCAACTACTTATTTAGCTGCTTATGTAGCGAAAAAACTTGGTGTAAGATGGTATGTTCAACAATATATGATGAACACTCCTCCAAAGTTATCTCCAAAGATGGATATAGCTAAGTCTTTAGCAAAATTAGAATTGGTGGAAACACTAAAGGATGAAACCTTTACACCTTACAGAATGATAAGAACTGGACTTCTTTCTTTTCCAGCCGACCCCAACAGTGCAATGGGTCAACTTGTTTCTTCCATGTTTTATTCATCTTACTTACAACCACATATAATCCACGTGGTGGCGTACTGTGAAGCAATGAAAAGGGCAACTTCAAAAGAAATAATAGAAAGTGTGAAGATGGTAAAAAGGGCAAACTCTTTGGCATCTCGTGGCTTACCTGATTTTGCAAGCGATCCTGAGATCAAAGAGAGGGTAAATTTATTGAAAGAAGAAGCCATGGTCATAATAGAAAAAATTAAAAGTCTCTCCCCTCAAAAAGAGGATCCTTTAACTGATCCTGAGACTCTTTATTTAGCGGTAAAAGAAGGAATTTTAGATGCAGTTGGGTTACAAGGCAACTCTGTTGCCAAAGGGAAAATAAAATCTGCTGTAATTAACGGAGCTTACGAAGCTGTGAATGAAAACGGTGAAGTGCTAAGAGAAGCTCAAAGAAACCTTGGAATACAATAAGAAGGGGTAAAAAAGAAAGTCAAAAAACGAGGAGAATATTATTATGACTTGCAAATGGTATATAGTTTGTCCAATGAAGAGATATTATGATGAGGGTAAATTAGATAAAAAGTGGATAGAAAATTATTGTCATGGTGACTACAAAAGTTGCGTACGCTACCAAATGGAAGAAACGGGGAGGTACCATCCGGACAATATGCTACCTGATGGAACAATTGATAAACGTTTAAAATAAGATATTAACTAGTTGAAAGAAAAAATATTCTGCTCTCTCAATAGTTTTTTAAAAAGAGCAGAATATTTTCTTTATAGTACAAGTTGTGACTTAAAGCAAAAAATTAAAAAGTATCTACTGAGCAAAAGACTTAAGAACCGTTTTTCTTAAAAGATATGAAATTAGAAATATCAGAAAAAGCGTTAAGACTATCATTGGGCCTGATGGAACGTTTAAGTAGTAAGATAAAAAAATACCCAAAACAGATGAAAAAACACCAACTATTACAGATATTATCAGCATTTGGTTTATACTTTTTGCATAAAGCTTTGCTATAACACCAGGTGTTATAAGTAGAGAAGTTATCAGTATGATCCCTATTATTTTAACGGAAACAACTATTGTAACGGATGTAATCATTAAAAACACTAAATTTATTACGTTTGTAGGTACTCCAAATATTTTACTTAATCTTTGGTTGAATGAGTAATATTTAAGTTCCTTGTTTAAGAGAATAACCATAAAAAGAATAAATAAGTCAAAAATTCCCAATAAAATCAAATCTTGTTGAGTTATCATTAATACGTCCCCAAATAGAAAACTGTCTATTTCAGGGACGTATCCTTTTTTGAATGAAAGTAAAATTACCCCTATAGCCATAGAAAGCGATAAGAGCATCCCTATTACACTATTTTCTTGTACCCCTTCTTTTTTGCCCAACTGGTTTATAGCTATTGCAAATATAATGGCGACTATTATAGACAATAAATTCATATTCAATCCAAAGAAAAGGGCGAAAGCGATAGCACCAAACGCCACATGAGCCGCTCCATCTCCAATAAACTCCATTTTTTTTAGGACTATGAAATTTGACAGCAACGCACTACCAAAACCCGAAAGAATAGCTCCAATTAAAGCGTATCTCATAAAAGAGTAACTTAGAATGTCAATCATCTTTATTGCTAACCACCTTCATCTTTTCATTGACATGAATAAACAATTCAAAATCTTTAGAGTACAAAGTTCGCAAATCATTGATATCAATATCAACAGTGTTTTTATGACAGTGCAATGTTTTGTTCATGCACATAATTTTATTTGTTTCTTTGAAAATCATGTTCAAATCGTGACTTATTAACATTATACTCATATTTTTATCTTGCTTGAGATCTCTAAGAATTTCGTACAGTATACTTTGCCCTTCTTTATCGATATTGGCTTCAGGTTCGTCCAGTATTAATATATCAGGATCGGAAACTAAAGCCCTTGCCATCATCAACCTTCTATACTCTCCTCCAGATAATTTCCCTACTAGCCTGTTGTATAAATGGTCAATTTGTAAAAGTTTGAGAGTTTCTCTCACTTTTTCATAATGTTCTTCTTTAAACCTCTTAAACGGACCAACTTCACTGTATAAACCCATTAAAGCAACTTCATATACTTTGATAGGAAAATCTCTTTCTCTTTCTTCCGATTGTGGAACATACCCAATTTTTCCATTTATCTTTATTTCTCCTGTATAATCTTCGATTTCTCTGATTAGAGTTTTTATTAAGGTTGATTTTCCAGCTCCATTAGGTCCAATTATTCCTACAAAGTCTCCTCTATATACATCAAAAGATATATTGATCAGTATATTGTTGTTTTCAGTGGTGTAATTTAAATCTCTGACAGATACTAAAGGGTCAATAGCCATAATTCACCACCCGTATGATTTCAAACAAATTGTCTACGTATAGAGATTCTAAATCGAATACTCTTTCTGAACTCCCCAACGGATCCAAAACACCTACATTTAAGCTCAAGTTTTTAGCTATGGTATTCACAGCCTTGTCGCTGAGTTGAGGTTCATTGAAAATAGCTTTTACGTTTCTCTCTTTAGCAACGTTAGTTAATTCAACTAATTGCTTTGGAGTGGGGTCTACCCCCGGGGAGATTTGAATTACACCAACGATTTTTATACCATACTTTCTTGCGAAATAATCATAGGAATTATGAAGAGTAAATATTGAGCCATCGATGACTTTGGCTTTTTCAGCAAGGTAGTTGTCAAGTAAAATCAATCTGTTTATATATCTTTCAGCGTTTTGAGCGTAGTAATCTTTATTTTCAGGGTCTAATTCTCCAAAAACCTCTGCCAAACCTGGAATGATGTAAGTATACATAATATATGGATCTAACCAAATGTGCGGGTTGTATGCAAACTCTTCATGCTCATGATCTTCATGAGTTTCACCTATACTTATAAGTTCTTCAAGTGGAATGAAATCGGAAACTTGAATTATTTTTACACCCTGTTTTTCCAGATTCATAGTTAGATTAGAGAAAAAAATTTCTAAAGCTAAACCATTTGTAATTAAGATATCAGATTCGTACAAAGGCACTAGTTCTTTTGGTGTTGGTGAGTATGTGTGTGGACTCTTTCCTGGAGGAACGACAAGATTCACTTGACCTTTTTCTTGTATTATTTCTTTACTCACATAGTAATAGGGTAGTATCGAAGTTGAAACATTTATAGCGAATACTAAAAATGAAGCTAACAAGACAATGGTTGTTAAGATTGTTTTCTTCATGCCTTCTCTCACCTGCTTTTTTATATTTAGTAATACTTTGAACGTTTTCTACTAATTGAGATTACCATATTGGCCGTCTTTGGTAATTTTCTGACATTCCTTACATATTCCTTCAAAATAAAGGGTGTGAGTCAAAACTTCGAAGCCTAATCTTTCTTTTATATACTTACTCATCTGCTCAGAGTAACATAGGTCAAATCTTTCAAACTTCTTACATTCTGTACAGTATATGAAATGAAAATGCCCTTTTCCCTTAAAAAAATATTTGATTTTGTCTGAAAAAACTATGGATCTAATGTCTCCATTTTCTTCATAATTTTTTAGGTTTCTGTAAATTGTGGATTTATCGTAATCTTCGTTGAGCTTTTCATAAATTTGTTCGGCGTTGAGCGGATAATCGTACTCATCTAACACGCCTAAAATGTCTCTGCGAGCTTTTGTGTTTCTCATAGAAAGTTCACCTCTTTAGGATAAACATTAATAATTTTAAACTGTTAAAATCATAAATGCAAACGATTTGTTTTTGCAACTGATTTGCACTAATATTATACAGTAAAAATTTTAAAATGTCAAGTTTTGTTATATTGTCTTTTTAATTGCCTTATGATATAATTCAAAAAAAGGGGAGTAGCATAAGCTTTTCGCTTCTAACTGTTCGTCAATACGGCGAAAGCCCGGACGGTTAGCTCATAAAGAGATTGCAAGACCTTTGTTCGCTGTAGTGAGCAAAGGTCTTTTTTGTTTCTCTAATAAAGTTTTATATTCTAATTATAATATGGGAGAGGTGAAGTCTGTGTGGTTTGCAAAAAGCAAAGACGAAGTTATTAAAGAGTTTCAGGTTAATCCTCTTCAAGGGCTTTCAACCCAAGAAGCAAAGGAACGTTTGAGTAGATATGGCGAAAACAAGCTTGCTACCCAAAAAAACAGGAGCTTCCTACAATTATTTTTTGCTCAACTCAATGATGTAATGATCTATGTTTTATTGGGTGCTGCTTTGATCTCTGCAATATTAGGAGAGCTCAGTGACGCTATAATAATTGCTGTTGTTATCTTAATAAATGCAGTAGTCGGACTTATACAAGAGTATAGAGCTGAACAAGCTTTGGAGGCTTTAAAAAAGCTTTCTACACCTAAGTCAATCGTTAAAAGAGATGGAAAACTTATCGAAATTCCTTCAGAAGAGGTTGTTCTTGGAGACATAGTCATTATTGATGCAGGAAGATATATACCGTGTGATTTAAGACTTATCGAAACTGTCAACCTTCAAATTGACGAATCTGCCCTTACAGGTGAATCAGTCCCTGTTGATAAAAATGCTGATTTAGTCTTAGAGGCGCTTGATACTCCCCTTGGAGACCAAAAGAACATGGCTTTCATGTCAACTTTTGCTACTTATGGCAGAGGTATCGGGGTTGCGATAGCTACTGGTATGAAAACAGAAATAGGTAAAATTGCTAAGATGCTTGAAGAAACTGACACAGAACAAACTCCACTTCAAAAGAAGCTTGCAGAGCTAGGCAAGATACTTGGCTTTGCGGCCCTTGGAATTTGTGTTGCTATGTTCCTAGTCGGTATCATCCAAGGAAGACCTTTATTCGAAATGTTCTTTACAGCAATAAGTCTTGCAGTAGCAGCAATTCCTGAAGGACTTCCCGCAATAGTTACAATAGTACTTGCTATGGGTGTTCAAAGGATGGTTAAAAAGCATGCCATAATTAGAAAGCTTCCGGCGGTTGAAACTTTAGGTTCTGTAAACATAATATGCTCTGATAAAACGGGTACCTTAACTCAAAATAAGATGACTGTGGTAAAATTCTACGCAGACAATGCTTTTGGCGATGTTGACTCACTTAATATTAATAATCCAACTTATAAACTCCTTTTGGAAAGTTTGGTACTATGTAACGATGCTACTTATTCGCAGGAATCAAAGACTGGTGATCCAACAGAAATAGCCCTACTTGAGATGGGAGCTAAATTCAATATATTTAAAACTGCTTTTGAAGAGCAACACCCAAGAGTGAATGAAATACCTTTTGATTCGGATAGAAAACTTATGTCCACTGTAAATAAATTTGATAATGAGTATTTAGTATTTACTAAGGGAGCACCCGATAATCTCCTTAAAATATGTAAAAATGCTTATGTTAACGGTGAGATTGTACCATTAACACAGGAAATTATAGATAGCATAATGGATAAAGTAAATTCAATGTCTCAGGATGCCCTTAGAGTTTTAGGAGCAGCCTTTAAAAAGGTTGACTCTCCTCATGTAGATATTGATAAATTGGAAACCGACTTAACCTTTATAGGCTTAATAGGTATGATTGACCCGCCAAGACCTGAGGTTAAGGATTCCATATCACTATGCAAACAGGCTGGTATAAAGACTATTATGATAACAGGAGATCATAAAAATACTGCCTTTGCTATAGCAAAAGAGCTTGGTATAACTGATGATCCTTCACAGGTAATATCAGGAGTTGAACTAGATAAGCTTACTGAGGAGGAGTTAATTAGTAAGATCGATAACTTGAGAGTATTTGCAAGAGTTTCACCTGAAAATAAGGTAAAAATAGTTAGAGCTTTAAAAGCCAGAGGTAACATCGTTGCCATGACTGGAGATGGTGTAAACGATGCACCTTCTTTAAAGGCTGCAGACATTGGGATTGCAATGGGGATTACAGGTACAGATGTTGCAAAGGGTGCCTCTGACATGGTCTTAACAGATGATAACTTTAGCACTATAGTTTCTGCTGTTGAGGAAGGAAGAAATATATACAACAATATTAAAAAGTCCATCGTTTTTCTGCTGTCATGCAATATTGGTGAAATAATTACGTTGTTCTTTGCCATATTATTTGGTTGGGCTACACCGTTAAAGCCTATACACATACTATGGGTTAACTTAATAACCGATACTTTTCCTGCATTATCTCTTGGAGTAGAGCCAGGGGACAAAGATGTTATGAAAGAAAAACCACGTAATCCAAATTACAGTTTGTTTGCAGGCGGTACAGGCGTAAGTTTGATACTAAATGGTATATTAATTGGTCTAGTAACATTGGTGGCCTTTATAATTGGAGCAAGAATTTACACAGGTACTACTAATTTGTTCCCAATATTTCCACAGAATATTTCAGACGATGCATTAACTCACGCACAAACCATGGCTTTCGTAGTATTAAGTGTATCTCAACTAATACACTCTTTGAATATGAGGCATCCAACCAAATCCATATTCCAAGTTGGTTGGTTTACAAACAAGTATCTTATTGCCTCTATCCTATTTGGAATATTCCTTCAGGAAGTTGTTATCACAGTTCCCTTCCTAAGAGATGTGTTTAAAGTATTTGATTTAAGACTTTATGACTGGTCAATTGTCGTATTACTATCTATAGTTCCTTTGGTAGTTAACGAAATAGTAAAGATAGTTATTAGGCATAAAGTATCTTAACCTACCTCATCAATATTTTGTATCTACCACTGAAAAACATATGGTATAATTAATTAAATCATCAAAGAAACCCAAATTATAAAGTTTTAGAGCTTCAAAAGAAGATAGTATACCGCATTTCACAAGGAGGAGAATTATGGGATTTATTTCTCAGGTTATATCGGTTATCTGTGGGTTGATTGGATTAATTTTTACGGTTTTTTTGGTTTTCAACATTTTAGAAAAATCCCCCGGAAATGAAAGAATGCAAAAACTTTCAAAAATAATTCAAGTTGGCGCTCGATCTTTTTTATTTTCAGAATATAGAATCCTTTTCGTTGTAATATTTTTATTCGCGGGGTTTTTGTGGCTTGTAAGTTCTTATCAAATGGCTTTGTCTTTCATTTTAGGATCGGCATTTTCGGTTTTATCAGGTTTTCTAGGGATGTCAATCGCTACCAGAGCCAATGCCAGAACAACCAATGCAGCGATTAGCAACTTAAACGATGCTTTGACTGTATCTTTTAATGGTGGCGCGGTTATGGGAATGATTGTTACCTCTTTAGGATTAATGGGATTGGGAGGTATATTCTTCCTTGGAAATGGTAATACTGAGTTAATGAGTGGCTATGCTATGGGTGCATCTTTTGTAGCGCTTTTTGCAAGAGTGGGAGGAGGAATTTTCACCAAAGCCGCCGACGTGGGGGCTGACCTGGTTGGTAAGGTTGAAGCAAATATTCCAGAAGATGATCCAAGAAACCCAGCGGTCATTGCTGACAATGTCGGAGATAATGTGGGAGATGTTGCAGGTATGGGCGCCGATCTGTACGAATCTTACGTAGGCTCGATCTTTTCTGCTTCAGTGTTGGGAAGCATCGCTTTTTCATTTAAGGGAGCTCTTTTCCCATTTTTTGTAGCTTCATCAGGTTTGATATTATCAATTTTTGGTATTATTTTTGTTAATTACTACATCAAAAAGACAAAGGAAGTTGAACCCGAAAAGGCCCTTCACTTTGGTACATATCTGACATCATTTCTTCAAGCTATAGTTGTTTTTTTCTTATCGAAGATAGTTTTCGGGAACTTTTATTCAGGTTTAATTGTTATTATGGGTATGGTGGTGGGAATTCTTATAGGGGTCGTTACAGAATATTACACTGCAAAAAAGCCGGTAACAGAGCTTGCAAAAAGCGCTCCTTCAGGTTCGGCTCCTTTGATTATCAATGGTCTTGCTCTAGGAATGGAATCAACGCTTTTTCCCATTCTTTTAATAGGAACAGCTATTATACTTTCATTCTACTTATACGGACTTTTTGGAATAGCGATCGCAGCTGTTGGAATGCTTTCAACACTCGGTATGAGTTTATCCATCGATGCATATGGCCCTATCGCCGATAATGCCGGTGGAATTGCTGAAATGGCTCATTTAGAACCTTACGTTCGAGAAAGAACGGACAAGTTGGACGCTGTTGGGAATACAACTGCTGCTATGGGGAAAGGTTTTGCAATAGGATCCGCTGCTTTAACGGCTTTGGCTTTGTTCGCCTCTTATTTGCAGGTAACAAATATCTCAATCGTTGATTTGAATGATGCGAATGTATTTACCGCCTTGTTAATCGGTGCAATGCTTCCCTTTCTGTTTTCGTCTATGGTAATGAAAGCAGTTGGTAACGCTGCAAACCTTATGGTGGAAGAAGTAAGAAGGCAGTTTAAAGAAATTGTGGGATTAATGGAAGGAAAAGCTGATCCAGACTACGGTAAGTGTGTAAAGATTGCTACCAATGGCGCTCTAAAATATATGATACTTCCTTCTTTAGTCGCTGTTATAGCCCCAATAATTGTTTACTTCTTATTAGGCAAGCAAGCTGTCGCAGGAATGTTAGCAGGAACAACAGGCTCAGGAGTTATGTTAGCGATATTCATGGCCAACTCTGGAGGTGCCTGGGATAATGCAAAAAAGTTAATAGAAACCGGAAAATACGGGGGGAAAGGGTCTTTGGCTCATAAGGCTTCTGTTGTAGGAGATACCGTGGGGGATCCTTTAAAAGATACGGCAGGACCTTCCATTAATATTTTAATAAAACTTATGTCTATAGTTTCTATAGTGATTATTCCTATTTTAATTAGAATTTTTGAGTGAAACTCTTGGTTAAAATGGTTGGTGTGAATACTATTTTTCCTTATGGTTGGGGAGCGGGGCGAAGGGGCGCTAACACAAGGTTTTAGAGTTCCTAAAGTTAGTATAATTAAATTAAAATTTGGAGGTGCATATAATAATGAAAAGAGTTGCTGTTTTAAATGTTGGCGGAGACTGTCCAGGCTTAAATGCCGTAATCAGGGCACTCATCGTAAAAGGCGCCGAAGAGAATGTCGAAGTTGTTGGTGTCTACGATGGTTTTCTTGGTCTCGTTGAGGATAAATTAACTATCCTTGCCAAAGAACATGTTTCAGGTAAATTGCCTGAAGGTGGAATAATTTTGGGTTCTTCAAAATATGATCCTACTGCTAATCCAGACGATTTGAAAAAGTTAAAAAATAACTTTGAAAGATATCAAATAACTAGTCTGATATTGTTAACAGGCCATACCGGAGCAAATATTGCTTTAAAATTGGCAAATGAAGGCATACCTTCGATAATAATACCTGCCACTGTTGATAACGACCTATACTGGACGGATCTCAGTGTTGGCTTTCTAACTGCATTACAGATCGTCACAGATGCATTAGATAAACTTCATTCCACTGCCAGTGCAGGTCACAGGGTAATAGTTGTAGAAACCGGAGGAGACGAAGCAGGATGGTTGGCCACAATTGGTGGAATGGCAGGTGGTGCAGATTATATAATAGTACCAGAGTTCGAATTAGACCCTAAAGATATGATTGAAAATATTAAAAAGAGATATTCTGCAGGTAGACGATTTTCCATAGTCGTTGTAGAAGAAAAGGTCAAACTCCCCGAAGAGGTTCAAAATATAATAGGTGATCCCAAAGTTCGTCAATACATGAAACCAGCAGAATTAGTCACAGAGTATATAAAAGCTAATTTGCAAAATGTTGAATGCAGAACGGTCGATTTGGATTATTTACAAAGAGGAGGAACTCCTTCATCTTTTGATAGATACTTGGCTTTTAAATTCGGTGTAACAGCTATAGATGCTGTTAAAAAAGGAAAATCTAACGTGGCTTTAGGTCTGGATGGTTTTGATGTTGTGGAAAAACCCTTTACGGACGAAATTTTGAAGAACAAAGAGATAAGTAGAGAATTATACGAGATGGGTAGATTGTTTTTCTAAAAATATTTGGCGGTGCTTTTGCACCGCTATATTTAAACGTATTATTAAAATCCACAGATAACAAACATACTTCGCTTTTTGATCATATTTTATAAAGTTTTTTAGCCTTTTCTGAAGCTATTTTATGATCGACAATAGGTGTTGGATAATCGATGTCTTTTGGAATGTTCAAAGTATGTATTTGCTCTGAGTTAAGATTGGTTAATTCTGGTAACCAAGTCTTTATGTAATCACATGCAGCATCAAATTTTTGCTGTTGCAAAATTGGGTTAAATATTCGGAAAAAAGGCTGAGCATCACAACCTGTTGAAGCAACCCATTGCCAATTACCGTTATTAATTGCAGGATCGTAGTCAACTAATTTTTGTGCAAAGTATCTTTCTCCCCATCGCCAATCAATATGTAAATCCTTAACAAGAAAACTCCCTGTTATCATTCTTACTCGGTTATGCATCCATCCCGTTAGATTCAATTGTCTCATTCCAGCATCAACTATAGGATAACCTGTTCTCCCTGTACACCACGCTTTAAATTTATCCAAATCATTTTCCCACTGTATTTGGTTGTATTTCTCCTTGAAGGAACTCCCTAAAACATGAGGGAAATGATAAAGAATATGAGTAAAAAAATCACGCCAGTGAAGTTGTGTAATAATTTCGTGTTCATTACCTAAGTTTTCATTTACTTTTTTATATACCTCTCTCACAGAAACTGTTCCAAATTTAAGATGGGGAGATAATTTTGTTGTTCCATCGATTGAAGGTATGTTTCTAATTTCACTGTAATTTTTTAATTTGACTATTCTCTCTATATAACTTAACCCTTCTTTTCGCCCACCCTTTAATATTAAATTTTCATTTTGAGGAAATTTATCAACCTGAAGAGCAATACTTGAGCTAATTCCTTCTGTAAAATAATTTTTAAATTTATTCTTCTGTGGTTCTCGCACATCTATTTTTTTGGATTTTTTTAAAAAATCGGTGAACTTTATATATGGCATACCATTATCTTTCAAAACTTCTGTGGGTTCATGTATTAAAACATCAAAATGTTCTTTGAAATCTACTCTTTCCTTTTCACAAATGGCTTTTATTTCGTTATCTCTTTTCTTACTAAATGGAGTGTAATCTTTATTCGCAAAAACTGCTTCTATTCCTAATGTCTTAATTAAGCTTTCAACTACTTTAGAAGTAAGACCTTCAAAAAAGTATAGTCTAGCGTTCAATTGGTGTAGCTCATCATTGAGTTCTTTTAGACTGTTGATCATAAATTGAACCGCGTTGTCTGATTTGTAATCATTGTCTTTAATCTGTCGGTCATCAAATATAAAAGCAGGTATGACTTTTTCACAACTTTGAAGAGCTTCTATGAGAGAAGTATTATCCTCTAACCTAAGATCTCGTCTGAATATGTGCAACCCAATTTTATATTTATAATTCGGTATTTTTATCACCTCTAATGCCTTTAGCATGCCTTTTATAATTAAATACAACTTACTAACTTTATTAGTAGTTAGATAAATTAAAAGTATTGAGAATTTTAAAACCCTACTTCAATTGAAAAGGATATTATGATAAATGGTGTTGTTTCTCCGTAGGGTCCAGGCCAACCTTCCACATCTGGTTTTCTCTCATCGTCGTAAGGTGTTTCTAAATTTATTTCACCTTTGAGGTAGTGTTCGAAGGTAATTTTATATCTGGTTGTTTCGTTGGCAATATCCAATCCTATTAAGTAACCTTCCATGTCGTTCCCGTAGTCAAAACCTATGGGAATATTTTCTCCATCATACTTAGCGGTATATTTCAAGTAAGGTGCCCATTGATTGTACATCCAAGTGTAAATCTTATAATACTCTATTTTGGGAGATATGTAATATTTAGAAGTTTTGCCGACTAATTTTGTTCCTACTCCCCAAGCAAATGCGGTTGGTTTGTAATCTGTTGCTCCCTCTTCAGTATCGGGCACTACAAAATCGTCCATCGCGAATTGTCCATATATTTGCCAACCGTTGATAGGAATGATAGAAGCATCTACTCCTAACATATTATTTGAGAATCCTTCACCTAGGTTATTATGAGCTATACCAAAAGGGTTAGCATCAGAAAGGTCAGGGTATTTACCGCCTATCAAATTTAATTCGTTCAAAGAAAGTCTTATTCTATCGAAAAGATTAAATTCTAATCTGTGTATAAACAAGGTTTTTGAAGGATCAGAATACCCAAAATCTTCCAATCCGGCTCTGTCGGAATTACCATCAAAAGAGGTATCTTTTTGCCTTTCTAACTCATCTTCGGTTAAGTAAGGATCGAAGAAGTACATGGCTGAGACAATTCTCATACTTCCTGCATCGTATCCACCCATGAACCCAGTAACATAGGGTAATGAATCAGATAAATATACCCCTCTTTCCAAATCTGACCAATTGGTTTCAAATATTCCACCAATCAACCACAGGGGATCAAAAGATCTGTAGAAAAAACCAGGGTGAACTTCAAAATCATCGTTTGAATTTATTGGATAAGGTGTTATGTTTGTAAAATCTTTTCCTGAGTATATTGAAGATAGTAGATAAACTTCGTTTGCAGTTATCTCAGAGAAGCCCTTCGTATTAAAAAAAATGAAGATAAGTACTAATATTTGAAGCGTTACTATTTTTCTAACTTTCTCCATATTTATCAAAGAACTCTTCTTCACTCATTATAGTAATTCCGTAACTTTGAGCTTTATCTAATTTAGAACCAGGGTTTTCTCCAACTACTAGGATATTTGTTTTCTTCGTCACGTTTTCAGAGAAGGTACCGCCTTTAGATTCAACGTATTCGGCGAACTCTTGTCTTGTCATTTTAGAAAGTGCACCGGTTTGACATATAACTAAACCTTTTAAAGGTCCTTCTGATTTTTCTTCTTCTTTTTTGCCCATGTTGACCCCTGCATCTTTTAATTTTTTAACGATCTTTTTAACTTCTTCCTGTGAAAAAAACTTTATAATTGCATTTGCTATATCTTCACCAATGCCCTCTATTTCTACAAGTTCATCAAATTTTGCGTCTATTAAACTGTCTAAATTTTTAAAATGATTAGCAAGGTCTTTCGCCGTTTTTAAACCAACATTTGGTATCCCAAGAGCGTTAATTAATCTGTACAATTCTCTATTTTTGGATTGCTCTATTTGTGTCAATATATTTTCTACCGTTTTGTCTCCTATACCTTCTCCTAAGCTTCTAATTTTTTGGTCGTTTAAATAATACAGATCTGCTACATCTTTAACTAAACCTGCATCTACCATTCTTTTCAATAACTTTGGGCCAAGTCCTTGGATATTCATTGCGTCTCTTGAAACGAAATTTTCCAAAGTTCTTAAAAGCTTTTCTGGACAAGAGGGATTCAAACATCTTATTGCCACTTCGGAAGATTTTATTTTCCCAACTTTTCCACCACATACAGGGCATTTTTCAGGAGGTTGAATTATTTTTTCTTCCCCGGTTCTTTTTTCTTTAACGGGCCCTATAACTTGTGGTATTATGCCACCTGCTTTTTCAATTAATACATAATCGCCTTCCCTTATATCTCTTTCTTTTATATAGTCAAAGTTGTGTAGACTTGCCCTTTTTACCGTTGTTCCTTCGAGTTGTATGGGGTCAAATTCTGCAACGGGGGTTATTATTCCTGTACTCCCAACTTGAAGCTTTATAGCTTTTAGTTTCGTTTCTTTCTGTTCAGCTTCAAATTTGAAAGCTATTGCCCATCTTGGGGATCGGGCAGTTTCACCAAGGACTCTCTGTAATTCAAAACTGTTCACCTTAACTACTATTCCATCTACTTCGTATTCTAATTCCTTTCTCCTTCGATTCCATTCTTTCCAAAATTCTATAACTTGTCCAATATCTTCGACCTTTTTGTAATTAGGATTGATTCTGAAACCAACTTCTTTCAGAAAATTTATTGCTTCCTCTTGAGTTTCTAAGTTGTAATTTTGAGGGAAGATAACGTAATACATAAAAGAGCTTAACTTTCTTTTTGCCACTTCTTTACTGTCCAAAAGTTTTAAAGTGCCCGCTGTGGCATTTCTAGGATTAGCGAAAACAGGTAACCCTTTTTCTTCCCTTTCAGAATTTATTCTCACAAATTCTTTTTTTGGCATGTATATTTCTCCACGTACTTCAATGGATAGATTTTTCCTCAATCTTAAAGGAATAGATGGGATGGTTTTTACGTTTTGCGTGATATCTTCTCCTGTTGTTCCATCGCCTCTGGTTATAGCTTGAGTTAATACTCCATCGGTGTACCTTAAAGCTACCGATACTCCATCTATCTTTAGTTCACAGAAGTACTCAACATGGGTTAAGTTCAAGTTCTTTAAAACCCTTTTGTGAAAATCTAAGATTTCTTCTTCGTTGTAGGTGTTATCTAAAGATAACATCGGTATGGAATGGTTTACTTTATTGAATCCCTCAACAACTATCCCACCGATCCTTTGAGTGGGAGAATCGGGTGTTTTCAATTCGGGATATTTTTTTTCGAGCTCTACTAATT